>DHHS01000070.1 GCA_002403415.1 Sphingomonas sp. UBA4766
CCGGCGCGCGCGATGTCGGTGACATCGGCGGGCGTAATCTGGGGCGCAACAGCGAAATTGGCGTCTAGCGAAGCAATCATGCGGCCAAGCTTAGCCCGCTTCGCGGATCACCGACAAGAAGGCATCGCCATAAGCTTCCATCTTGCGTGCGCCAATACCGCTGATCTGCGCCAGCGCGGTGCGGTTCGCGGGTTTTAACGCGGCCATTTCGCGCAGTACGGCGTCGTGAAAGATGACATAGGGCGGCACATTGGCGGCCTGCGCCAGCGCGCGCCGCTTGGCGCGCAGCGCGTCGAACAATGGATCATCGGGCACCGCGTCAGCCCGTTCGCGCAGGCGGCGGCGCGCGGGGGGCGGGGCGACCATCTCAACGGATTCCTCGCCCTTCAGCACCGCGCGCGCGCGCCCGCTGAGCTGCAACCCGCCATGTTCGGTTGGCGTCACCATCCCGCGCGCCTGGAGCGTGCGTGACAAGGGCTTGAGGAGCTTCGCTTCCTCGTCCGCCACGATGCCGAACACGCTCAGCCGGTCATGGCCCAGCGTCACCACCCGGTCATCGGCGGTCCCAGTCAGCACCTTTTCGATATGCCCTGCGCCAAAACTCTGCCCGGTGCGATAGACTGCCGACAGGAATTTGCGTGCCAGCTCGGTCGCGTCGAACATGGCGGGTCGGCTCAGGCAATTGTCGCAATTGCCGCAAGTCTCGGCAGTTTCCTCCCCGAAATGGCGGAGCAGGATGGCGCGGCGGCACCCCGGCGCTTCGACCAGTGCTTGCAACACGCTCAGCCGCGCGCGTTCGCTGGGCTGGCGTTCGGGGTCGACCTCGCCGATCCGGCGCCAGGCCTGCGCCCAATCCTCCGCACCCCAGAACAGATGCGCCTCTGCCGGGTCGCCGTCCCGCCCGGCGCGGCCGGTTTCCTGATAATAGGCCTCGATTGATTTGGGCAACCCGGCATGCGCGACAAACCGGACATCGGGCTTGTCGATCCCCATGCCAAAGGCGATTGTCGCGCACATCACCATGCCTTCGCTCGCGACGAAATCGGCCTGATTGCGCGCGCGCACCGCCGGGTCGAGCCCGGCGTGGTAGACGCGGGTCGGGCGACCGCTCTGGGCAAGTTGCGCGGCGAGCCGTTCGGTCGCAGCGCGCGTCGGCGCATAGACAATCCCCGGCCCCGGCACTGCGCGGGCGAGGTCGGCGAGCTGCGCGCCGATGGTGGCGCGCGGGGTGATCGCATAACGGATATTGGGCCGGTCGAACCCGGCAATTACCAGCCCGTCCGCGGGAATGCCAAGCTGGTCCAATATGTCGGCGCGGGTATGCGCATCGGCCGTCGCGGTCAGCGCGAGCCTGGGCACGGCGGCGAACCGGTCGAGCAATGGCCGCAACAACCGGTAATCGGGGCGAAAATCATGCCCCCACTCGCTGACGCAGTGCGCTTCATCAATCGCGAACAGTGCGAGCGGCGCGCTGGCGAGCAGGCTGCGGAACGCCTCGTTCGATGCGCGTTCGGGCGCGACGTAAAGCAGGTCGAGCGTCCCTTGACGAAACCGCGCCACTGTTTCGGCCTGATTGGTGTCCACCGACGTGAGCGTCGCGGCGCGGATGCCCACGGCTTGCGCGGCGCGAAGCTGGTCGTGCATCAGCGCGATCAGCGGGGAGACCACCACGCACGTGCCCGGCAGTGCGACGGCGGGCAATTGATAACATAACGACTTGCCCGCTCCAGTTGGCATCACCGCCAGCGTATTGGCCCCCGCCATCACCCGCTCCACCACCGCGCGCTGGACTCCGCGAAATCCGGGAAAGCCAAATGTGTGTTGCAAGATGGGGAGCGGATCGATCACGCAGGTGCGCTTAGCCGCCGCTTGGCCCCGGTGTCGAGCAGCGTTGCGTCGGCCCCGCAGTGTGACCGGGCGGCCTTGCTTTGGCCACCTTGTCGGGGTCAATGCGTGAAGTCCCGCTGTTATGCGCAAAGGATCTACGTCATGTCGACTCCGATGATTCGCACTGTCATCGCGTTGCCCGCGCTGCTGATGCTGGCCGGTGCCGCCAAGCCGGTGGTGCCGATGGTGGTGCGCGGCGATGGCTTGATGGACCTCGTTGTCGGCGGCAAGGCGGCGCGCATCCGCATCACGCCATGGGCGCCCGCTGCACCCACGCTCAATCCTGATTTTGCGCAAAGCATCGGGCTGAAAGGCGGCTTGTTCGGCTTTGCGGTAAAGGTTGGGCCAGTCAAGGTTGGCGGCAAGACCAGTGTGACGCGTTTTGACTTTGGCACCATGACCTTTCGCCGCCGCGTTGTGTGGTTCGACCGCCGTTATGAGGCGCAGGGTGATGGCGCGATGGGGCCGGGGGGCTTGCCCGCCGCGGTCATCCGCTTCGAGTTGCGGCCCGCCCAGCCGGGCGAGCGCACTGCAAACCTCCCGTTGGTGCAAAAGATGTTTCAGCCAACCTATAGCCGGGTGATGGTGGCCGGGCGCGAGATCAGCGTGCTGTTTGATCCGCAACATGCCCGCACGCTGGCGACCGCAGGTGCGGGTAGCGCCCTTGCCGCGGCTTATGGCGGGCAACTGGCGGGCGCGACAGGCAAGGCCGAAGTCGCGTTCGGGATCGAGCGCCCTATCCGCACGCTGCGGCTGGCGCGGCCGTTCGTTATCGGCCCGCTCAGTTTCGATAGCGTGCCGGTGCGGATTGGCGATAGCGGGTCAGTCGCTGGCATTGCGGATGCCGATGCCGATCCCGAAGAAGTGGTCGTGACGGCCAAGGGTGGGGCGAAGCGGCGCGATGTCCTTATCATCGGGCGCGATGCATTGGCGCGCTGCTCGACGATCGTGTTTGACAAGCCCGCCAAGGCGATTCGGTTGAGTTGCGCCTGACGCGCGGGAACGCGGTTATTCCGCGGCGATCGTTTCCTCGGCGCGCTCCTGCGCCTGGCGGTTCCACATTTCGGCGTAGAGCCCGCCACGGCGCAATAGCGCGGTATGCGTGCCACGTTCACGCACTTCGCCTGAGTCCAGCACGACAATCTCGTCGGCGTTGACCACGGTGGACAGACGGTGGGCGATGACGATCGTGGTCTGGCGCTTGGCAATCGTGTCGAGCGTTGCCTGAATCTCGCCTTCGGTGCGGCTGTCGAGCGCGCTGGTGGCTTCATCGAGAATCAGGATCGGCGGATTTTTGAGCAAGGTGCGCGCAATTGCCACGCGCTGTTTTTCGCCGCCCGACAATTTCAGCCCGCGCTCGCCAACGCGCGCGTTATAGCCGCCGGGTTGGGCGGCGATGAAATCGGCGATGGCCGCCCCGCGCGCGGCTGCCTCAATCTCGGCTTGAGTCGCGCCTTCCCGGCCATAGGCGATGTTATACGCAATCGTGTCGTTGAACAGCACGGTGTCCTGCGGCACAATGCCGATCGCGGCGCGCAGCGATGCTTGCGTCACGCACGCAATATCCTGTCCGTCGATCGTGATGCGCCCGCCCGTTACATCGTAAAAGCGGTAGAGCAGCCGCGCGAGCGTCGATTTACCCGCCCCCGATGGCCCCACTACCGCCAGCGTGCCGCCCGCCGGAATGTCGAGGTCAATCCCTTTCAGAATACGACGTTCCGGGTCATAATCGAATACGACATTCTCAAAGCAGACATGTCCGCCGCTCACGACCAGATCGCGCGCGCCGGGCGTGTCCACAACTTCGGCAGATGCGTCGATCAGCTCGAACATCGCCGCCATGTCCACGACCCCCTGCCGGATCGTGCGATAGACCATGCCGAGCAGGTCGAGCGGGCGGAACAATTGCGCGAGCAGGGTGGAGACCAGCACGACATTGCCCGCGTTGAACTCGCCCCGGCTCCAGCCCCACACAACGAGGCCCATGCCCAGCGCCATCATGAGATTGGTGATGAATGATTGGCCGATGTTGAGCCATGCCAGCGAATTCTGGTTGCGGACTGCAGCCGTCGCATAGGCGGCCATTGCCCTGTCATAACGGATCGCCTCGCGCTCCTCGGCGCCGAAATATTTGACCGTCTCGAAATTGAGGAGTGAATCGACCGCATGGGCCACCGCGCCTGTGTCGAGATCGTTCATCTGCGCGCGCAGGGCGTTGCGCCAATCGGTCACCACGCGCGTGAACGCGATATAGATCACCACCATCGCCAGCGTTGCCGCAACCAGCCAGCCGCCAAAGTTCGTCCCGAAAATATGCAGCACCAGCGCCAGTTCGAGCAGCGTCGGCGCGATGTTGAACAACAGGAAATAGAGCATGACATCAATGCTCTTGGTCCCGCGCTCGACCACCTTGGTGACGGCGCCGGTGCGGCGTTCGAGGTGAAAGCGCAGCGACAGGCGGTGAAGATGGCGAAAGACGGTTGCGGCCAGCCGCCGGGTCGCGTCCTGCCCCACGCGTTCGAACACGGCGTTGCGCAGATTGTCGAACAACACACTGCCAAAGCGCGCGGCCGCATAGCCTGCCACCAGCGCGAGGATAAGCGCGGTCGCGCTCCGGTCGCCTTTTGCCATGTCGTTGACGACGCCCTGCAACGCAAAGGGCGCGCCGTAAACCTGCACAATCTTGGACGCGATAATCAGCAGCAGCGCGATGATAATCCGGACCTTGAGCGCCGGTTGATCCCTTGGCCAGAGATAAGGGAGAAAGCGCCGCACCATCGGCCAGAGCGGCGGCTCGGCGCTGCGTGGCGATGGAGGAGGCGCGGGCGGCATTCCGTGCCATGTAGGGGGTTAATCCCGCGCGTCAAAGCCCCGCGCGCGATCCGCTCGTCAGGCGCTGAACAACGCCAGCGAGCGCGCGCGTTCGGCTGCGGCGGGGATCGGGGCGGATGCGGCCGCGCGGGGGGCGACCGATGCCAGCTTGCCCCAGTGGCGCTCAAGCCCCTCCATCGTGCTGAACATCGCGCGGCGGGTGGCGAGTCCCACGTCGGGCGCGCGATGCGCCTGACAGGGGTAGCGGTCGCCATCGGCTGATCCGCTTTGAAGGGGCAGCGAATCGCGGATCTGACGCCGCAACATCGCCTCAAGCTCGCTCAGCCCGGCCGCCGCCGCCTGCGCACGCCGACGCAGCAACGCGGCCAGCACCGGCGGGCGGTTTGCGACATAATTGCGCATCATCCGGCGTGGCGCAGGCGTGGGCGTGGGCGTAGTGGACAAGGGGGTGATCCTAAGCACAACCAAGAGCGACGGCTTAACCCGGCAATCTTCACTGAATTCAAATGATTTAGCGTTGATCCGGGATTAACGGCGTTTGTGTGCGGTCTATGATGCGTGGCGGGGGCGGGTCCATGCGGGCGGGGGTGTCGGGG
>DHHS01000154.1:0-685 GCA_002403415.1 Sphingomonas sp. UBA4766
CGCCAGCCGATCGTCGCGGTCGGCGCCCCCCGCCGCATCACCCCCGCCGCCCGCGCCGCTAATCACCGTGCGCACCGTGGTGGTCGATGCTTGCGCGACCGCGCCCGCCGCCCCCTCCGCCGCCCCGCCCGCTTCGGCGCGGGTACTGAAATAGTTGATTGTCGTGCGCCGACCCTGCGCGTCCTGGCCATAATGGCGCAGGCAGAACATCAGCAGCGCATCATTGGTCTTGCGGCGAAACCCCATCAGCTTGCCAGCAACGAACACCGGCACTTGCTCACCCTCGATGGCGCGTTCGAACGCGATGTCCTTCAGCCGCGCCAGCCCGAAATCGAGTGCGGCGTCCCATGCCCGGCGGAACCCCTCGGCGCCGGGCGCGCGCCGCAGTGTGTAGCAATTGGCCTGCGCCATATTGACCATTGCCGCCGCGCGGCTGACGCAGCCGGTATCGGCGAGCGCTGAGATAAAGGCTTTCTGTCGTTCGGGCGTCCAGCCGTCATGCCGGAAACGGCGCGGGACGGGGTCGAATTCGGGCAGCGCCGGGCGATCGGCCCGCGCCACGGGCACGCGGTTCTGCATGGCTTTCCTCCATGGCTGATCATCGAAGCGAGCGACTATGCCACGAGTGATCAGGGGTTGGAAAGCAATTTGTTCGTGTTTTGTTCTATTTTCGCGACAAGGAGTT
>DHHS01000154.1:995-5584 GCA_002403415.1 Sphingomonas sp. UBA4766
TGGGTGGCCGGGTGGGGCGTAACGGGTCGGCCATGCCCCCGGCATGGCCTGCGGGATGCGAGGCATCCCGCACCTGAAACTCGTCGGACCTCGCTTTGGCGAGGCCGGCCGGGCGGGCCGCTGCTTCGCCGCGCCGTAGCTTGCGCTACGGCTAGGCGCGGCCCGCCTCGCCTTAAGCCGCCTTTGCCCGGCTTGCCTTCTTGCGTTCGTGCGGGTCGAGGTGGCGTTTACGCAGGCGAATTGACTTGGGCGTTACTTCGACCAGTTCATCATCGTCAATATAGGCAATCGCCTGTTCCAGCGTCAGCCGCCACGGCGGGGTCAGGCGGATCGCATCATCCTTGCCACCACTGGCGCGGAAGTTGGTGAGTTGCTTCGCCTTCATCGGATTGACTTCAAGATCTTCGGTCTTGGCATTTTCGCCAATAATCATGCCCTCGTAGAGCGCCTCGCCGGGTGCGACCATCATGATCCCGCGCTCCTCGAGCGGGCCAAGCGCATAGGCATTGGCCTCGCCCGAACCGTTGGAGATAAGCACGCCGTTCTTGCGCCCCTCAATCTTGCCCTTATGCGGGCCATATTTTTCGAACAGCCGGTTCATGATGCCGGTGCCGCGCGTGTCCGACAGGAATTCGCCGTGATAGCCGATCATCCCGCGGCTGGGCGCGGAGAAGGTGATGCGCGTCTTGCCGCCGCCCGACGGGCGCATGTCGGTCATCTCGGCCTTGCGCAGGTTCATCTTCTCGACGACCGTGCCCGAATATTCTTCATCGACATCGATGATGACGACTTCATAAGGCTCGGTTTTCTGGCCGTTTTCATCTTCCTTGAACAGCACACGCGGGCGCGAGATGCCCAGCTCAAACCCTTCGCGCCGCATCGTTTCGATGAGCACACCCAGTTGAAGCTCGCCGCGCCCGGCAACTTCGTAACTGTCGCGGTCGTCGCTTTCGGTGACCTTGATCGCGACGTTCGATTCCGCTTCGCGGAACAGCCGGTCGCGGATCATGCGGCTCGTCACCTTGGTACCCTCGCGGCCCGCCATCGGACTGTCGTTTACGGCAAAGCGCATCGACAGCGTTGGCGGGTCAATCGCCTGCGCCTTGAGTGGTTCGGTAACGCTCGGATCACAGATCGTGTTGGCAACGGTCGCCGTGGTCAGCCCGGCCAGGCTGATAATGTCGCCCGCATTGGCTTCGTCGACCGGCACACGCTCCAGCCCACGAAACGCCATGATCTTTGACGCGCGGCCCGTCTCCACCACCTTACCCTCGGGGTCGAGCGCGTGGATCGGCATGTTGGTCTTGACCGACCCCGAAAAGACAAGACCCGTCAGAATGCGGCCCAGGAAATTGTCGCGATCCAGCAGCGTGACCAGGAACTTGAAGGGACCGTCCGGGTCAGCGGAAGGGGCCGGCACATGATCCACAATCTTGTTGAACAGAGGCGCGAGCGTGCCTTCGCGCACCTCGGGCGTGTCGCCGGCATAACCATTGCGGCCGCTGGCGAACAACACGGGGAAGTCGAGCTGATCGTCATTCGCCTCAAGCGAGACAAACAGGTCAAAGACTTCGTCGAGTACCTCCTGCGCGCGCGCGTCGCTGCGATCAATCTTGTTGACGACGACGATGGGGCGCAGGCCCAGCGCCAGCGCCTTGCCGGTCACGAATTTGGTCTGCGGCATCGCCCCCTCGGCGGCGTCAACCAGCAGGATCACACCGTCGACCATCGACAGGATGCGCTCCACCTCACCCCCGAAATCGGCGTGGCCGGGCGTGTCGACGATGTTGATGCGCGTCCCTTCCCATTCAATCGACGTGCATTTCGCGAGAATCGTGATCCCGCGCTCCTTTTCGAGATCGTTCGAATCCATCGCGCGTTCCTCGACGCGCTGATTGTCACGAAACGTGCCCGATTGGCGGAACAATTGATCGACAAGCGTGGTCTTGCCGTGGTCGACGTGGGCGATGATCGCCACGTTGCGGAGGCTCATGATGGATCCTGATATTATTGCGGAACGGGATTGGCGCGGCGCATAGCGTAATTGTTGCGACGCGGGAAGGGCCGCGTCGAATTGCCGCGCGGGCCCCGGCCCGCTAGGGGCCCGCTGATGATTGCTTCGCTGCGCCGCCTTATGCCCGATCGCTTCATCATGGTGCTGATCGCCACGCTCGCGGTGGCGACCGTGACACCCGCAACGGGTACGGTGCTGGAGGGGATCGGCTGGGCATCGAGTGCAGCGATCTTCACGCTGTTCTTCCTCCACGGCGCGCGGCTGAGCCCGGCGGCGGTCGCGGCGGGCGCAAAGCACTGGCGGTTGCAACTCGCGATCCTCGGCTTTGGCTATGGCGCCTTTCCCCTCGCGATGGCGGTGGCGCGCGCGGGATTGGGCGGCTGGCTCGCGCCCGAGATGCTGATCGGCCTGGTATTCCTGGGCGTGCTGCCAACGACGGTGCAATCTTCGATCGCCTATGCGTCGATCGCGCGCGGCAACGTGGCGGCGTCGGTGATTGCGTCGGCAGCGTCGAACCTGCTGAGCGTGGTGCTGACCCCGCTGCTCTTCGCGCTGATCGCGGGCGGCGCGGTGGGGGGTGTATCGCTGGCGGCGGTAGGGAAAGTCGCCCTGCTCCTCCTCCTGCCGTTCGCGCTGGGGCAGGCGGTGCGCGGTCGGGTGCTGCCGGTGGTGGCGCGACACGCGAAGGCGGCGGGCATGCTCGACAAGCTGACGATCATCCTTGCGGTCTATGTCGCCTTTGCGCACGCCGCGCGCGATGGACTGTGGGCCAGGATCGGCGCGGAGGTGCTGGGCGGCCTTGCGCTGGTGGTGGCGATCGTGCTCGGGGCGGCGTTCGCAGGGGCGTGGGCGCTGGGTGCCATGCTGAAACTCAACCCCGAAGACCGCGCAACGCTTCTGTTCGCCAGCAGCCACAAGAGCCTTGCGACAGGCGCGCCGATGGCGGCGATCCTGCTCCCGCCCGCGGTGGCGGGCGCCGCAATCCTGCCGCTGCTACTTTATCACCAGTTGCAGTTGATGCTGTCGGCATGGATCGCGACATGGTTGGCGGGCCAAGCAGCCCAGACCACGATCGAACAGGATGGAGAGCACAAAATCCGCCGCGATGGTCCGCCATAGTCTTGGCCGTTGATCTCAGCCCCCGATTCGATCAGTTTTCGACGCTGTCAATCGGATGGAAGGCAATGTCGATGCGGCTTCTCATCACAACCTGCGCGATCTTTCTGGTCGGCAGCCCGTTATCGGCACGAGAGACAATCTCGATTTCGGCCGACAAACCGTATCAGCACAAGCCAAGCGGACTCATCGTGCCGCCAACGCTTGCCGACCTGCCGCGCATCGAAGCCACCATCTTGACCGCCGATCTTGATGAGTTTGTGCAGTTCGAGACCGCGGATGGCCGTGAGGCATTGACCGTTTATGTGTTTCGCAAAACCAATGGCTCAGTGCCGGTCTGGGCCGACCGCGCGGCGTGGCAAATCGAAAATCGCGTCATTTATGGTGGCGCCAAACCGGTCAAAGCCGTGGCGGCATTCACCCCACCCGGCCAGACCAATCCCAGCGGCCTCATCGCCACCTACGTCACGGGTAGCGGCCCGTTTCGTAGCACCGCTTTTGCCCTGCTGCCGGTCGGCGATGAGTGGTATGTAAAGTTCCGCTATTCGTCGGCAACAATCGAACCCGCAGCACTCGATACACAGATGCGCCAAGCCATCGCCGCTATCAAATGGCCGAAATCGCGTGATACTCAGCCCGACGCAGCACCGATCGGCGATTGCCCGGCGCCACTTACGCTGGCTGGCCCGGCATCGGCATCCAAAAGCTCGGTCGAAGCGACATTGGTGATGGCCGCAGCGCTGTCCGCAGCGGCTGACGGGGACAAATCGGCACGGGGAAGCAGACAAGCGTCGCGCACCCCCGCGATGCAATGGTGTCGCGATCCCGGTCGCTATGACGCCCTTAAGTCAGCGAAAGTTTATCGCCCGATTGGCACCAGCGATCAATACCTGCTGGCATTTGGCGATGCAGGCGTCGCCGCGTGGGTCGCCCCAGAGGGTGATCTCCCCAAACTGCTGGGCAAGGGCGAAGTTCCCGGTTGGGCGGTTACGCTCAATCTCCTCGGCGCGACCAACATCTATGCCCGACGCGACCGTTTGCCGCCGCCTGATCAGGTCGCCAAGATCATCGAGCAAGAGGCGCCCAGCGCGATCGTTACGACCTGGGGTCGCAAGCGGGAAATCCGGATCGATTCTGGGACCTCCACACCGAAATAGTCGGGCCGGCGCAATTCCCATCCTCGATCAGGCGTATTATACATACGACACACTTGAACCCGGCGCGCTTCCGCGCCATTGAAGCAAGGGGCTGGTGTGGAGGAAATGCATGGCGACCGCGACCGATACCGTAACCAACACGCTGGTGCTGACCCCGCCCGATCCGGTGCCGGTCGTCACGGCGGACAAAGCCGCTGGGCTTGTCCCGGTCGACGATGCGACGCGGACCAAGCTCGACGAGCGGGTCGAAAGCTTCATCGCCGATCTGGTTGCGCAGGATGTGAATTCGCCCGAATTCGGCA
>DHHS01000117.1:0-225 GCA_002403415.1 Sphingomonas sp. UBA4766
CGGGATCACGCGCCCCCGCCATCGCAGCCACCAGCGGGCGCAGGAACAGCGTCGCCCCGACAAAGGCCGAAACGGGATTGCCCGGCAAGCCCAGGACCACCGCGCCGCCCAGGCGGCCCGCCATCATCGGCTTGCCCGGCCGCATCGCGATCCGCCAAAAGTCGATTGCGCCGCCCGCTGCTTCGAGTGAGGGGCGGACCAGGTCATGATCGCCGACCGACGCGC
>DHHS01000117.1:517-3698 GCA_002403415.1 Sphingomonas sp. UBA4766
CATGATCGCCGACCGACGCGCCGCCCGTCGTCACGACGATGTCGGCATCGATGCTGGCGAAGGCGGCGGTGAGCTGGTCGAGCCGGTCGGGCACAATCCCCAGATCGACGCAATCGACCGGCAGGCTGGCGAGCAGCGCTGCGAGCATCACACCGTTGGATTCGGGCAATTGCCCGGTCTTGGGCAACGCCCCCGGCGGCACCAGTTCATCGCCGGTGGCCAGAATAGCGACCCGCACCCGCCTGCGCACCGAAAGCGTGCCATGGCCGGCGGCGGCCGCCAGCGCGAGCCGCGCGGGGGTGAGCCGCTCGCCCGCGCTCAGCAGGACATCGCCTGCGCTGAAATCCAGCCCCATTGGCCGAACATTGGCGCGGCACCCTGGTGGGCCGTCACCGGTCATACGCAGCATCGTGCCGTCGCATCGCGCTTCTTCCTGCACCAGCACGGTGTCGGTGCCGGGGGGCAGGATCGCCCCGGTGAAGATCCGCACCGCCTGATTCGCCTCAACGGCGCCAGCGAAAGGCCGCCCCGCCGCACTTTCGCCCACCACCGCGATCGGTCCGGGCAGGTCGGCATAGCGCAGCGCAAAGCCGTCCATCGCCGAGAGCGGTGCTTCGGGTTGCGTGCGACGCGCAGCAATGTCCTCCGCCAGCCAGCGGCCCAGCGCGCCGATGAGCGGCACCTGCTCAACCGCCACCGGGGTGCCCAGCGCGAGCAGCCGCGTCCGCGCCTCCGCCACCGGCAACAGGGTCACGCCGGGCGGCTCCACTCGCCCGACTTGCCGCCGGTTTTGCTGAGGAGGCGGATGTCGCCGATCGTCATGGCTTTGTCGATTGCCTTGGCCATGTCGTAAATGGTGAGGAGCGCAACGCTTGTCGCGGTCATCGCCTCCATCTCAACGCCGGTCGGGCCGGTGCAGGCGCAGGTCGCGGTCACGGTGACGCCGGCTGGGTCGGGGGTGAGTTCGATCATGACACTGCTGAGCGGGAGCGGGTGGCACAGCGGGATCAGCTCGCTCGTCCGTTTCGCTGCCATGATGCCGGCGACGCGGGCGACCGCCAGCACATCGCCTTTCTTCACCGACCCCCGCGCAAGGGCATTGGCCGCGTCCGCCGACATGGTGATGCGGCCCTGCGCAATCGCCACGCGCGTCGTTGCCACCTTGTCCCCCACATCGACCATGCGCGCGGCACCGGTGGCGTCGATATGGGTGAGGTCGCTCATGCCAGCAGCGCTCGGGTGGCGGCTTCGACGTCATCGGCGCGCATCAATGCTTCGCCGATCAGGAAACAGTTGACGCCGTGGGCGCGCATCGCGGCCAGATCATCGCGGGACGACAAGCCGCTTTCGGCGACGAAGGTGCACCCCTGCGGTGCCTTGCCGATCAATTCATAGGTGCGGTCAAAACTGACCGTGAAGTCGCGCAGGTCGCGGTTATTGACGCCGATCAGCCGCGATTTCAGCTTGAGCGCGCGCGCCAGTTCCTTCGCATCATGCACTTCGACCAACACGTCCATGCCGCATTCGATCGCTGCTGCCTCCAGCTCGGCGAGCTGATCGTCGCCGAGCGCTGCCATGATGAGCAGGATGGCGTCGGCGCCAAGCGCGCGCGATTCGACCACTTGCCACGGGTCGATCATGAAATCCTTGCGCAGCACGGGCAGGGTCGTGGCGGCGCGGGCCGCCTCCAAATAGCTGTCGGCACCCTGAAACCAATGTTCATCGGTCAGCACCGACAGGCAAGTGGCGCCCCCCGCTTGATAACTTTTCGCGTGCGCGGGCGGATCGAATTCGGCGCGGATCACGCCCTTTGACGGGCTGGCCTTTTTGATTTCGGCGATCAGTGCCGGGCCGGTCGCGGCGCGTGCGTCAAGCGCTGCGCGAAAGCCGCGCGGCGGATCCCGCTCGGCAATGGCGGCATCGAGCGCCGCCAGCGGCGAACAGGCCTTGCGCGCGGTCACGTCGGCACGCTTGGTTTCCAGAATACGGTCGAGAATATTGATCATGAATAGGCAATCCAGCAATCGAGCAACGCATTGGCCAGCCCGTTGTCGAGCACTTCGCGCGCTTCCTCCGCGCCGTTACACAAACTGTTGGCATGGCCCGCAACGACAAGCGCGGCAGCGGCATTCAGCACCACGGCATCCCGATATGCGCCGGTCTCTCCCGTCAGCAACCGGCGAAGAGCGGCAGCATTATAGGCCGGATCACCGCCCCGGATCGCCGCGATCGGGTGGCGCGGAATGTCCGCATCCTCGGGCACGATGCGCGGCGCGAGCCGCACATCGCCAATCGCGACCGCCACCGTCGGCCCGGCGCCGGACACTTCGTCCAACCCTTCCTCCCCCGACACCACCAGCGCCCCCTCGGTCCCCAATTCGGCGAGGGCAGCGGCATAAACCGGGGCGTAATCGGGTCGGGCAATCCCGATCAACTGGCGCGTGACGCGCGCGGGATTGGCGAGCGGGCCCATCAGGTTGAAGATCGTGCGCTTGCCAATGCGTTTGCGAATGGGGGTAATGCGCGCCATCGCCGGATGGTGGTTCGCCGCAAACAGGAAACAGATGCCGATATCGCGCAGGCTCGCCTCGGCGGTCGCGCCGGCGCGGTCCATGTCCAGCCCCAGCGCTTCCAGCGTGTCGGCCGCGCCCGCTTTTGAGGAGGCGGCGCGGTTGCCATGTTTCGCCACCGGCACCCCGCACGCCGCCACGATTAGCGATACGGCGGTCGAAACGTTGAGCGTGTGGTGCCCGTCGCCGCCCGTCCCGCACACGTCAATCGCGCCGGTGGGCGCGGCAATCGGGATCAGCCGGTCGCGTAAAGCCCGCGCAGCCTCCGCAATTTCGGTCGCCGTCTCGCCGCGCTGGCTGAGCGCGATCAGGAAATCGGCAATCGCCTCCTCGCTGGTGCGCGCGTCGAGAATGTCGGCAAAGGCTTGTGCCGCGGCCTCGCGGGTCAGGGGCTGCGCAGGGTTGGGCAGCGTGACGGCCACCGTCACACGCTTGCCGCCTGCGGCACCCCGGCCAGCGCCAGGAAATTGGCGAGCATCGCATGGCCATGCTCGGTCGCAATGCTTTCGGGATGGAATTGCACGCCGTGAATGGGGAGTGTCGCATGACGGAACCCCATGACCGAACCATCATCGGCGGTGGCGTTCACGATGAGCGTGTCGGGGGGTCCC
>DHHS01000117.1:3985-4393 GCA_002403415.1 Sphingomonas sp. UBA4766
CACGATGAGCGTGTCGGGTGCTCCCGCCACAATCAGCGAGTGATAGCGCGTCGCGACAAAGGGCGAGGGGAGCCCTGCGAACAGCCCGCTGCCGTCATGGCTGACCGGCGACGTCTTGCCGTGCATCAGCCCGCCGCGCACCACGCGCCCACCAAAATGCTGACCGATCGCCTGATGGCCGAGGCATACGCCCAGGAGCGGTTTGCCCGCCTCTGCACAGGCTGCCACCAGATCGAGCGACACGCCGGCGTCGTCCGGCGTCTTTGGCCCCGGCGAGATCAGAAAGCCATGTGCGTTGCTGGCCAGCGCTTCGGCGGCAGTCAGCGCGTCGTTGCGCACCACTTTTACCTCCGCCCCCAATTCCATCAGATAATGGACCAGGTTCCAGGTGAAGCTGTCGTAATTGTC
>DHHS01000117.1:4518-8645 GCA_002403415.1 Sphingomonas sp. UBA4766
CACAGGCGGCGACCAGATCGAGCGAAATGCCGGCCTCGGTCGGCGTTTTCGGCCCAGGCGAGATCAGAAAGCCATGGGCGTTGCTCGCAAGCGCTTCGGCGGCGGTTAGCGCATCGTTGCGCACCACGCGCACCTCGGCGCCCAGCTCCATCAGATAATGGACGAGGTTCCAGGTGAAACTGTCATAATTGTCGATGACGAGGATCATTGTCGCCCGCCCTTAGCCGTCAGCGCGCGCGGGGGGAAGGGGGGCCGCCGCACCATGGGGGCGCGCTTGTTCACCAACGCGAAAGCTGCCACTTGCCATAGCCGGATTGTGAGAAGGAGTTTTGCCATGCAGCGCCGTTCCCTGATTGCCGCGCTTGTCCTCCTCCTCCCGGCATCGGCGATGGCGCAGGACGCAGCGGTTCAGGGCCAGCCGCCCGAGCGCATTCGGTCCATCCTGCTCAAACCGGGCGAGGCGTGTCCGGTTGCGACGGCCGAAAATGAGGTGGTGGTCTGCGCCCCGAGCGAAACGCCCTATCGCATCCCGCGCCAGTTTCGGCAGGCACCCTATAGCCCGGCGTCGAACAGCTGGGTCAACCGGGTCGAAGTGATCGACCAGAACAGCCGCGTTAACGGCGCGGTGCCGGGAAGCTGCTCGGTGGTCGGCTCGGCAGGCTTTAGTGGTTGCGTCCAACAGATGATCCAGAATTGGTCGGCCGAACGGCGGCAAGCGAAGAAGGATGCGGTGGGCGAGCGCTGACCGGCGGATTATTGCCCGAACCCGGCCCCGCTGGCCCGCGCAATTGCCTCACGCGCGGCGGAGAGCAGCGCGCCTGCCTTTGCCTCGCACTCGCGCTGTTCGTACGCCGGATCGCTGTCGGCGACGATGCCGGCACCGGCCTGAACATGCATCATGCCGTCCTTGACCACGGCGGTGCGCAGCACGATGCACGAATCCATCGATCCGTCGGGTGAGAAATAGCCGACGCCACCGGCGTAAGCGCCGCGCGCCTCCCCCTCAAGCTCGGCGATGATCTCGCACGCGCGTACCTTTGGCGCGCCGCTGACCGTGCCCGCTGGAAAGCCCGCGAACAAGGCATCAATCGCGTCGCTGCGCGGATCGAGCCGGGCGGTCACGTTGGAGACGATGTGCATGACATGGCTGTAAAATTCGACGCCATAGCTCTCGGTGACGCGCACTGACCCCGCCGTCGCCACTCGTCCGGCATCATTGCGGCCCAGGTCGAGCAGCATGAGATGTTCGGCGCGTTCCTTCGGATCGGCGAGCAGGCTCGCACGGTTCGCCGCGTCCTCCGCCGGGGTTTGCCCGCGCGGGCGGGTGCCCGCAATCGGCCGGATGGTGATGTCGCCATCGCGCACCCGTACCAGAATCTCGGGGCTGGACCCGGTGAGCGCGAAGCCGGGCAGGTCGAGATGATAGAGAAAGGGCGAGGGATTTATCCGCCGCAATGATCGGTAAAGCTCGATCGGCGGGAGCGCGAAGGGGGCGGTGAAGCGCTGCGCCAGCACCACCTGAAAAATGTCGCCAGCGACGATATAGTCTTTGGCCGCTGCCACCATCTCGCCATAGCGCCCGGCGGACAGCACGGGCGTCAGCGCGATTTCGGCGGGCTCTGCGCGTGTCGGCGGCGGGAGCGGTGTGCTCGCCAGCCGGGCGGCGGTGGCAGCGATCCGGTCGGCGGCATTGGCGATCGTGCGCTCGGCGTCGGCATCCCCCGGCCAGACGGGGGCAATTATGAACAGCGCATCGGCCAGCCGGTCAAAGATCAGGATCACCGTTGGCCGCACAAACATCATATCGGGCAGGGCCAGCCCCGGCCCGGCGGCGCGCGGCAACCGTTCAACCAGGCCGATCGTTTCATAGCCGAAATAGCCAACCAGGCAGGCCAGCGCCCGGGGCAGTGCCGGCGGCACGTCCATCACGCAATCGGCCACCAGTGCGCGCAGCGCTGCCAGCGTGGGCACGGGGCAGGGGCTGAACGCTGCCCGATCGGTCAGCCAGTGGCGATTGACCTCGGCAATATCGCCTGCTGCTCGAAACACCAGATCGGGGGCAAGGCCGATCAGGCTGTGGCGTCCGCGCGTTTCCCCACCCTCAACCGATTCGAGCAGAAAGTCGCCGCGCCCCGGCTCGATCAGCTTCAGCGCCGCGGCAACCGGCGTCTCGGTGTCGGCACTTTGCTGGTGCCAGATCAGGGCAGGGCGCCCCGCCGCCAGCGCCGCGCGCGCCGCGTCGATGCCGTCCGCCATGACGATCAGGGCGCTTCGCCGGTTGCACCCAGCAAGTCGCGGCGCACCTTGGCAATGACATCGTCGTTGCGCTTGACCCCGATTTCCTGGCGCAGCGCGGCAATGAACTGACGCACATATTCGCTGCCGAGCACGCGGGCGAGGTCGTTTTGCTGCGCGCGCACGACTTCGGGCCGACCGCGCGCATTGCCATGGTCGATCGCGTCGAGATACACGATCAGCCAGCCAGCGGCGTTGGGCGCTTCCAACAGCTTTGCGGTCTTGGGCGCCATGGTGAACATCAGCGCGAGCGGCGGCGGTGCATTTTGCGCGGCCGCCTGAAGCTGGGCCCGGCTGGTGGCGGCCGGTTCAATCGCGGGCAGGGTCAGCTTGGTCGCTTTCAGCGCGTCGGCAAGCGGCGTGCCGCCCTTCACCTTGCGAACGACCTCGGCAGCGACGACCCGGGCCGCGCGGCGGGCGCGGTCGATCGTGAAATCGCGCGCGAGGGCGGGCGTCAACTCGGCCAGCGGCGGGGTGGCGGCGGCGATGATCCGGTCGAGCGCGACCAACGCAAAGCTGCCATCGTTGCCGGTGGCAACGATTTGCGGCGCGTCATTTGCCTCCATCGCAAACGCGGCTTTCAGGAGCGGGGCAAGCGCTGGATCGGCTGCCGCCTCGGGCTTGGCGGGGTCGCGGCCATCGGCGAGCAATGCAGCGGAAGTGAGCGGCGCAAGCTTGTTGGCGCTGACGACATCGGCGAAGTCGGCATCCTTGGCGATCGCATCGTCAATCTTGCCCGACAGATCGCTGAGGCGGCGATTAATGTTTGCGGCGGTCAGTTCGCGGGTCAGATCGGCCCGCGCCTGATCGAGCGTCTTGGCGGCAATGACGTCGATCGCATCGACATGTGCGACGGTCCAGCCGAGCGGTGCCTTGATCGGGCCGATCGTCGCGCCCTTGGCGGCTGTAAAAGCGGCATTGGCGAGCGCGGCACCGTTGGCATCGGCATAGGCTTTGCGCTCGGTGCCCGCCAGGCGCGCCGCCTCCAGCCCGACCGCCTTGGCCGCCGCTGCGATATCGGTGCCGCCCTTGACCTTGTCGGCGAGCGCCTTGGCCGCCGCCTCGCTGGCGAGGACGACTTGGGAGATAGTGCGCTTTTCGGTTGCGGCAAAGCGGGCCGATTGCTGGCGATAGGCGGTGGCGATTTCCGCTTCGGTTGGCGTGGCGCTCGACCGGACCGTGTCGGCGGAGACCAGCGCATAGCGGATGACGCGCCGTTCGGGCACGGTATAGCGCGCGCGGTTGCTGGCAAAATAGGCTTTGAGTTCGGCTGCGGTCGGCTGAACGCCCGCCCCCAACGCGCGGGTGGGGATGAACGCGACCAGCCCGCGCCGCTTCTCCAGCAGCAGATCGGCATAGGGTTGGGCGAGCCGCATTGGCACTTGCCCCGCGCCGCTGGTGGGCGCGGTCAATTGTTCAACCAACGTGCTGCGCGCAATGTCGCGGCGGATCGTCGCGTCGGTCAATTGGCGCTGCGCGAGCAATTGCTCATAAACTTTCTGATCGAATTTGCCGTCGATCGATTGCAACGCCGGGATCGCGGCCAATTGCGCATCAATTGCCTGTTTGGAGACAACCATGCCGCGCCGGGCGGCGAATTGTTCGATCACCAGCCCGTCGATCAGGCGATTGACGGTCCCGTCAAAGCCGCCGCCCTCGATATATTGCTGAATGGTCAGTGTCGGCTGCTGCGCGCGGAAATTGTCGACATCGGCATTGACGCGACGGGCAAGCTCGCCGGCGCTGATCGTCGCGTTGCCGACCCGCGCAATCGCGCCGCCTTCGGTCGCGCTGCTGCCAAGCCCTGCGCTCGCGCCGGTGATGTCGCTGAG
>DHHS01000117.1:9006-9310 GCA_002403415.1 Sphingomonas sp. UBA4766
ACCCGCGAGTTGATCAATCGACGGAAAAAACTGAGCATGCGAACTTTCTGACTTGAAGCGTTGGCGACCGCTTTAGGGAGCGGCGGGGCAGGCATCAAGCTTGTGCGCGCGCGCAGAGGTGATATCGGGCCGCAACCGGTAAGGGGTGGGATTGACGATGCGCAAACTGATTGCGGGAAATTGGAAGATGAACGGCACGCTGGCCGCACTCGATGAAGTCGCCGCGATTGCCGAGACGGCAGCGGCGCGCCCCGCCGCCGATGTCGCGCTGGCGCTGCCCGCGACGCTGATCGCGGCCGCCGCC
>DHHS01000118.1 GCA_002403415.1 Sphingomonas sp. UBA4766
TGCCGCATGGCTTGAGCGGGCGATGATGCGGATCGACACGATCATCATCCATCGACCGGGCCAGCCGTCATGCCGCGTGATTGTCGTTCGTGTGGATGGCCGTCGCCGCGCGCGGATCGCGCGGGCGCTTGCTGCAGCCGGTTATCCGCGCTGGCAAATCCGGTCTCTGCTTCGCCTTTCCGTCAAAGGACTTGCGTGTGCACTGGCGGATGCGGCGGGTTCTGCCTCATTCTGGGGATCGGCGCTTACGGCGCGCATCGCTACTGAAATGCGGGAGGCCGCATGATGCGCGAGCGCGACCCTATTTTCGAGGAATGGATTGAGAAGGCGCGCGCGGGCTCCTTCGAGCGGGCTGTGCAGCTTTGCGGATTTGCGCCGGCGAAGGGCCTGAACAAGGGCAAGGATCACGCTGGCCCATGCCCGGATTGCGGCGGGCGCGACCGCTTTTCGGTTCATTACGGCAAGCGCAAGTTCAACTGCCGTGGCTGTGGCGTCAAGGGCATTGATGCGCTGGCGCTGGCATTGGTTGGCGGTCATATCGCTTTTGTCGATGCCTGCGAGGAGCTTTCCGGCGAGCCAAGACCCGCCCGCGTTGGCGCTGAAACGCCCGAGGAGAAGGCTGCACGCGAAGCGCGCCGGCGCGAGGCAGATCTGCGCCAGGCCGAAGAGGCCCGCAAACGCGAGGCCGACGCCGAGAAGTATCGGGCGCGCGAGCGGGCTGCATGCCACCGGATATGGGAGGCTGGTCGCGCCCCGACGAAAGCTGGTCTCGGGCGCTATTTCGATGCGCGGCGGATTATTCTCCCGGCTTCGGCGCTGATCCGCGAGGCGGATGATATCGCCTTCTACCATGGTGAAGAGGTTGACGAGCGCGGCTTCAGCCATCCGCGTGTGATCCATCGCGGCCCGGCGATGCTGGCGCAGATGCTCGACAATGCGGGTGAATTCGTCGGCCTGCATATCACGCACCTTCGGGCTGATTGGAGCGGCAAGGCCGAGATTTTTGACCCTGAAACCGGCGAGGCGCTTCCGCCCAAGAAGATGCGCGGCTCAAAGAAGGGCTCGCATATCGTGGTGCGCGAGACCGGGCGCGGCAGCAACGCCGCAGCGATGGTGGCCTCGCGGCGGTTGTTTATTGCCGAGGGAATCGAGACTGTGGCCTCGGTGGCGGTGTCTCTCAGGGCTTGCGGGCGTCTGGCACCGCAGGACATGTTCTGGGCGGCGGGTGATCTTGGTAATCTCGGTGGCCCCGCCGCCGCCACAATTGCGCACCCGACCTTGAAAACGCCGAAAGGCCGCGCGCAACGCCTGCCCGGTCCGGTGCCGGATTTCAGTGAGCCGGGCATCCTCATCCCGCCCTACGTGACGCACCTTGTGCTGCTCGGCGATGGCGATTCAGAGCGCGTGCTGACCCAGACGACGCTTGAGCGCGGTCGCCGCCGCTATGCCGCCGATCGGGATCGCCTGCGCGAAACAGACCCGACCATTCCTCCCCTCGCCATCGGCATCGCTATGGCACCGGAGGGCGATGATTTCAACGACATGCTGCGGGGGCGGGAATGAACAACACCTCGACAGCCGTCATGCAACGTCGCGCAGCTCCGGCGCGTGGCTTGGATTTTTTTCCAACGCCGCCATGGGCGACGCGCGCTTTCCTGCGCGAGGTTCTGTTTGCGGAATTTGCCTCACATTGCTTTAGCAGTGTCTGGGAACCGGCGGCTGGGGGGGGGCACATGGCGCATGTTCTCTCTGAATTTTTCCCGAAAGTCAGGGCGTCCGATGTCGAGGATTATGGGGCTGGCTTCGAGGTCGGTTCATACGTCGGGGTTGGCCCAGATGTTATTGCCGCCAATCCGCATGGCTGGATGATCACAAACCCGCCATTCAATCTGGCGGTCGAGTTTGCAGAGCGCGGGTTGCGCGAGGCGCGGGTCGGCGTGGCGCTGTTGTTGCGCACGAGCTGGATGGAGGGGGCTGAGCGCTATCAACGGCTGTTCCGCGAACGGCCTCCGAGGATCATCGCGCAATACTGCGAGCGCGTTCCCATGGTTGCCGGACGTTGGGACCCCGCTGCGGCTTCTGCCACGTCCTATGCGTGGTTTGTCTGGCAGCAGTCGCATTTTCGCAAGGAAACGCGCCTCATCTGGATCGCGCCGGGTGCCAAGCAGCGCAATTGGCTGGATTCCGATTTGAAAAGGTGGGCAGCATGACCCGTTATCCTCGTATCCTTGTTGCCTGCGAATTTTCGGGCACGGTGCGTCGTGCATTTGCAGCGCGTGGTTTCGACGCGTGGTCTTGCGACTTGCTTCAGTCCGAAGATCGATCGAACAAGCACATTGTCGGCGATGCCCGCGATATTCTTGATGATGGATGGGACCTTTTAATTGTCTGCCACCCTCCATGCACGCGTCTTTGCAATAGCGGCGTGCGCTGGCTCCATCAACCTCCGCCGGGCAAGACCTTGGCGGATATCTGGCGAGACCTTGATGAAGCTGCGGCCTTGTTCTCTGCTTTCTGGAATGCGCCAATCGCGCGGATCGCTATCGAAAATCCTGTGATGCATCGGCACGCCAAGGAGCGGATCGTCAATTACGCGCCTTTTGCGCAATCCATCCAGCCATGGCAGTTCGGGCACCCGGAGACAAAGCGCACCTGCCTGTGGCTCAAGGGTCTGCCCCCACTCATACCAACCAAGATTGTCGAAGGGCGCGAACAGCGCGTTTTCAGAATGCCGCCTTCACCGGATCGCTGGAAGGAGCGCTCCCGATTCTTTGAGGGTGTTGCAACCGCCATGGCTCATCAATGGGGTGACGCAGCGCTTTCAGAGATGGGGCGTGCGGCATGACTGACG
>DHHS01000119.1 GCA_002403415.1 Sphingomonas sp. UBA4766
CCTGCGTATATTCACCTTTGAGCACATGCGGGATGCCGCAGGCGAATTCGATCACGTCGAGCCCACGCTGAATGTCGCCGCGCGCGTCCGCCAGCACCTTGCCATGTTCGGATGACAGCAGATGCGCCAATTCGTCCATATGCGCCTCCACCAGCGCCTTGAAAGCGAACATCACCCGCGCGCGCCGCTGCGGGTTGGTAGCGGCCCAGCCGGGCTGCGCGGCC
Organism: Sphingomonas sp. UBA4766; assembly: GCA_002403415.1. Lineage (GTDB taxonomy): Bacteria > Pseudomonadota > Alphaproteobacteria > Sphingomonadales > Sphingomonadaceae > Sphingomonas. The sequence goes on from DHHS01000119.1 coordinate 225, forward strand.
TGGGCGGCGGCAACCGCACGCTCAAGGTCGGCGGCAGTGCCCAGCCGCACCTGCGCCTGAACGCTTCCGGCATTGGGATCAAACACATCGGCCAAGCGCGCGGCGGTGTGGGGATTGGCCGTGGAGCCGACAATGTGATGGTCGATGATGCGCATGGGGCCGCTCTCCTGGGATATGGTTTGGTCCGGCTTTAGTCGGGTTATGCCGAGCTGTCAGCCCATCGGCGCGCGACGATTTGGATCCCGCCCCATGCTAAACGCCGCGGCAACCATCGTCGATAAGCCGACCTTAGCCCCCTTTTCGGTAGGGTCGAGCATGGACGGAACATTATGCTCATAATCTGCGCCATCATCGCAACTGCCACCGCAGGCCTTGGCCGGAAATCAGGCGGCACCCTGCGGTTGCTGCGCGGCGGGCGGACGACGCCATGAACGCGGTTTTTTATTCTCGACCGGCAACACCGCAACGGCGGCGCGAGGGGGAGCGCAAGTCGGTGCGGATGATCGCTTCGATTCGCGAGCGCAGCGCGACGGCGCATGACGCGGTCATCAGTGATCTGTCGCGCACCGGTTGCCGCGTGTCCAACATCTTCCTACGCGCGGGCAACCCGATTTGGGTGCGCTTTGGCCATCTGGCTCCCATCGAAAGCCGGGTGATCTGGGCGCGCAGCGATATCGCGGGCATCCGGTTCGAACATCCGCTGCACCCGGCTGTGCTTGACCACATCACCAACAGGGTCGCACGATAACCCCGCACCGTCGCTGAGCAGCGGTAGCGAATCCCACAGATGCGCACTCCCCGGCCGCCAAGCCGGGAAGTGCGATTGTGACGACATTGCTCAGTTATCTTCATCTTCCTCTTCGGCGTCGTCATCTTCGCCGTCGTCGCTGTCCTCGTGCTCGTCCTCGTCTTCATCATCCTCTTCGTCACCGTCGAAATCATCCTCGTCGGCATCTTCGTCTTCATCGCCATCGTCAGACATCAGGAACGCATCATCGCCAAAGCCCGACCCAGTGGCTGCTTCGTCAAGAACGTCCGCTTCTTCAATTGCAACGCCGTGCATCATCATGTGTCGTGCTCCTTGGCCGGTTGCTGCGGACCGACTCCACAGCCAGGCCGATGATCCCTCAAGCCTGCGACTCTGTGATGACGCTGACGGGCTCGTGGGCCAATCAGCTTGGACGGAATAACCGCCCGCGTTCGACAATCGCAACAATCGCAAACGCGACCAGCCCGGCGATGAAAAACCCCCGGTAGAGCGGCACGGTGGTGCCATCAAACCCCAGCCCGATCATCGCTCCCACGACCGCGCCGACGGTAACGGTAACGAACCCCTGCACGCTCGACGCGGTGCCCGCAATCGCGCCCATATTCTCCATCGCCATGGCAGAGAAATTGGCGGTCGCCAGCCCGAAACACGCCATGGTCATCGCCTGGAGCACGGCAAAGGTCCAGATCGTCTCCCACCCCGCCTGCGCCAGCGCCAGATGGGCGCCCGCCAGCACGATCAGCCCGGTGAGCGCGCTATGCGAAATCCGCCGCGTGCCCAAACGCATCACGATCCGCGAATTGAGCAGATTGGCAAGCGCCATCATCCCGGCCACGCCAATGAACACCGGAACCAGCAGATCGTCACTGCCCGTCAGCGCGGCCACAATCTGTTGCACCGAATTGATGAAGCCATAAAGCGCTCCCAGCAGCGCGGTCGCCGCCAGCGTGTAGCCCAGCGACCAGCGATCGGTGACCGCCCGCCGCCATCCCGATGCCAGCCGGGCGAGCGACAATGGCTGGCGCGCCTCCACCGCCAACGTTTCGGGCATCCGCATCGCAAACCAGATCAGCACAACGGTGCTCACCGCCGCAATCATCAGGAAAATCATCTGCCAATTGCCGAACAGCAAAATCACTTGGCCAAAGGAGGGCGCGAGCACCGGGGCAGCCATGAACACCATGAACGCAAGGCTCATGACCCGCGCCATTGCCCGCCCGGCATAGCAATCGCGCACCAGCGCCACCGTCACCACCCGCGACGCGGCAATCGCCAGGCCAGACACAAACCGCGCCACCAGCAACAGCGTAAAACTGCTGGCAAAGGCAGCGATCAGATTGGCCACGACATAGGCCGCCAGCGCGATGAGCAAGACCGGCCGCCGCCCAAACCGGTCGGCTAGCGGGCCATGGACCAGCTGCGCCAGGCCAAAGCCGAACAGAAAGGCGGAAATCACGAACTGGCGCTGATTTTCGCTCGCCACGCCCAGCGCGTTGCCAATCGCGGGAAGCGCGGGCAGCATAGCATCGATGCCCAGCGCCGTCAGCGCCATGAGTGCTGCCACAAGCGACACGAACTCGGCAAAACCGATCGGCGCGCGATTTTCGGCGACCGGCGCTTGGGTGGCGCGTTGGTTCGGGGCGGGATGGCTGTTCATGGCGGTCGCCATGCCCGAACGGCCCGGGCGCGTCACTCACAAATCGACGATGGGCTGAGCACCGGGCATGGTCGCCAATCGGCCCGCATCCGTATCCCCGCATCCCGATCACTGCATCTAATGGCTTGACGACGACGCCGGTTCGGGCGGACTAGCGGGGTTCCATTGCGAAGAGGTGCCGCCATGACTCGCTCACCCCGTGCTGCCCTGATTCTGTTTGCCCTCGCGGCACTGGCCGGTTGCGGTAGCGCACCCGACCCCGAAAGCCGCGCGGCCCTTGCCGATATGAACGCCGCGATGGTGGCAAACGCGACTGACATGCCGATGCCGATGCCGATGCCCGATGGCGAAATGGCGAACATGGCGAAATTCGCGCTCTATCCGGGGTCAAAACTGGTCGAGGCGGCCAAGATCATGCCGCATGAGCCCGCCGATATGACGAGCTTCAGCTTCTGGAGCCCGGCTGCCCCCGCTACGCTGCGCGGCTGGTATCAAACCGAATTGAGCAAAGCGGG
>DHHS01000092.1:0-5574 GCA_002403415.1 Sphingomonas sp. UBA4766
GCGCTGCTTGACCCCATCGCAAGCGGCTTTGCGGCGGGCGAGCAAGCGTTGCCCGTGTGGATCGCGTTGCTGCGCGATGGCGCCACGGCGCTGTGCGGGGAGGCGCTATGGTCGGGCGTCGCCGGGCGCGCCGCCGCCGATCTGTTGGCAGCGCTGGAGGAGGAGGGGGTGAATGGCCCGCCACAGGTCGCGCCCGCCGCGCTCGCGCCGCTGCTGCGCCTGCTGATGCAGGAACTCGCGATCCGCCCGCCGCAGGGGGGGCATCCCCGGCTGGCGATTTACGGGTTGATCGAAGCACGGCTCCAGACCGCTGACCTGATGATTGTCGGCGGGTTGAACGAGGCAATTTGGCCGGGCGAACCGGTGCCCGATCCCTGGCTTGCGCCGCGCATCCGCGCCGAGCTTGGCCTGCCGGGACTCGACCGGCGGGTGGGGTTGACGGCGCATGATTTTGCAAGCGCCCTCGGCGCACCGACGGTGCTGCTCAGCCGAGCGCGCCGTGATGCCGACGGCCCAGGCATTGCCTCGCGCTTTCTGCTCCGGCTGGAGGCGATGACCGGCGGATTGCCGCGCGATCATCGGCTGGCGGCTTGGGCGCGCGGTCTTGACGATCAGTTCCCGCCTCAGCCCGCTTGTCGCCCCGCGCCCAACCCGGCGCGCGCGCTGCGTCCCCGCCTGATCTCGGTCACACGCGTTGACACGTTGCTGTCCGATCCCTTTGCCTATTACGCTAGCCAGATACTGAAGCTAAACCCGCTGGACCCGGTCGATGCCGACCCGACCCCGGCCTGGCGCGGCAGCGCTGTGCACGCGATCCTTCAGCAATGGGCCGAGCAGGATGATTTCGACCCGGCCGCCCTTGTCGCGCGCGCGCGCGCCCTGTTCGCCAATGCGCACCAGCACGCCGTGTTGCGCGCGCTGTGGCAGCCCCGGCTGATCGAATCGATCAACTGGATCGCGGACGAAACCGCCGCCAATGCCGAGCAAGGGCGGCAGGTGATCGCGGTCGAGCAGCAGGGCCATGTCGAGGTGGCGGGCGTGCGCCTGCACGGTCGGTTCGACAGGATCGACCGATGCCCCGATGGCAGTGTGGTGATTGTCGATTACAAGACGGGACAAGCCCCCGCGACGGCGGCGGCAGTCGCTGGTTTCAGCCTTCAGCTCGGACTGCTTGGGTTGATTGCCGAACGCGATGCGACGCTGGGCTTCAACGGTCCGGTGACCGGCTTTGAATATTGGTCGTTGGCCAAAAATGGAGACCAGTTCGGGAAAATCACGTCGCCCGTTTCGCCAACGGGCACGCGAAAGACGATTCCGACGGCCGAATTCCTGCCAAAAGCCCTTGCCCGTTTCGCCGATGCTGCCGCGGAATGGTTGGTGGGGGACGCGCCTTTTGCCGCCAAACTGCATCCGAAATATGCGCGTTACACCGATTATGACCAGTTGATGCGGTTTGACGAATGGAATGGCCGTGGCTGAGCCGGGCGGCTTGCCGACACTGATCGGCGATCAGGCGCGCGCGAGCGTCCCGACCGATCATATCTGGCTCGCCGCATCGGCGGGTACGGGCAAAACCCAAGTGCTCGCCGCGCGCGTGTTTCGCTTGCTGCTGCGCGGGACCGAGCCGGGGGCGATCCTGTGCATTACCTTTACCAAGGCGGGTGCCGCCGAAATGGCGGGACGGATTGCCGAACGGCTGGCGGCGTGGGTGCGGATGCCCGAAGAAGCGCTGGGCCGTGACCTGGCGGCGCTCGGTGAGCGACCGACGCCTGAATTGCGTGCACGCGCTCGCACCTTGTTTGCCAAGCTGCTCGACGCGCCCGGCGGGGGCATTCGCATTTCGACGATCCATGGCTTTTGCCAGAGCCTGCTCGTCGCGTTTCCAGTGGAAGCAGGGCTTGTGCCGGGTTTTCGCCCAATCGAGGGGCGCGATGAGCAAGCGCTGGCGCGCGTCGTGCTAGCCGACGTGCTGAACGCCGCCGAACGCGATGGGCGCGCATGGTTGATCGACGCTGTGGCTGCGCTCAGCCTGCGGCTCGGCGAGGGTGGGGCGGAGGAGTTTTTGCGTGAATGTGCCCGCGAATCGGCGGCAATGGCGCAATTGCCCGCCGGAATTCAGGCGGCGGTGCGCCGCGCGCTGGGGCTGACGACCGAGACGATCGGCGATCCGTCCATTGACGCGTGCCGGGATGAGGCATTCGACGTCGCCGCCGTGCGGCGGCTCGCGGCGGCGAACCGGGCTGCGGGCGGCGTGATTACGGCCCGGCATGCCGAAATCGCGGAGCACTGGATCGCAGCATCGCCAAGCGATCGATCGGCAATGCTGAAGGGACTAGCCTCGCTCGGCTTCACGGCGGAGGGCGGGCCGCGCCGCATATCGGCTAAGCTGGTGAAGGCCGATCCTGATTATGAAGCGCTGGTCATGAAGGTGGCCAGTGCGTGCCGCGATTTGCTCGATCACAACGCGCAGCTCGATTATGCTGATTTGCTGGCACAGGGGCTCGCGGCGGGTCGCGCTTATGCTGATGCTTATGTGCTGGCCAAGCGGCGGCTGGGGGTGGCCGATTTCGATGACCTGATCCGCGCGACCCTAGCGCTGCTGCAACAGCCCGGCATGGGAGCCTGGGTCCGCTACAAGCTCGACCTGACGACCGAGCATGTTCTGGTTGATGAGGCACAGGACACCAATTTGCGGCAGTGGAAGATTGTCGATGCGATCGTCGATGAATTTTTCGCGGGGGCGGGGACGCGCAGCGATGCGCGCACCCTGTTCGTCGTCGGCGATTACAAACAGGCGATTTTCGGGTTTCAGGGGACCGATCCGGCCTATTTCCGTTGGGCGGAGGGCTATTTTGAAGGACGGGCACGGGCCGCCCGCGACGAAGCCGAGGACGAAGGCACGCCGTTTCACCGCCTTGCCCTGACGCATAGTTTCCGATCGACGCAAGCGGTGCTCGATTTTGTCGATGCAAGTATCGCCCAACTGCCCGACCCCGGTCTGGGGTTGTTCGCCGATACAATGCCCCATGCCAGCAAAGTGTCCGGTCCTGGCCAGGTCGTGCTGTGGCCGCCCGTCGTTGCGGGGAGCAGCGATGACCCCGACGACGCGGTGGCCGATGATGCCGATCAGTTGCTTGCCGAACGGATCGCTGCCCAGATCAGGGCATGGCTTGACCCCGGCGACCCGATGATGCTGGCGTCCAAGGGCCGCGCCCTCCAGCCGCAAGATGTGATGGTGCTGGTGCAGCGCCGGGGCAAGCTCGCCGCGCGGATCGTTGCACGACTTCATGCGCACGGCGTGCCGGTGGCGGGCGTCGACCGGTTGCGGCTGAACGCGCCGCTCGCGGTTCAGGATTTGCTCGCCGCGCTGCGCTTTGCGTTGCAGCCAGATGACGACTTGGCGCTCGCCAGCGTGCTGGTTTCGCCGCTGATGGGATGGTCGCAGGACGAATTGCTGGCGGCGGCGGTGCCGCGCTCGACCAGCCTGTGGCGGCATTTGCGCGCGCACCAAAGTGATGAGCGGCTGGTGCTGCTTTATGACCTGTTGGCGCGCGCCGATCTCGCGACCCCGTATCAATTGCTGGAGCATTTGCTGTCGGGACCGTTTGATGGTCGACGCAAGCTGATCGGGCGATTGGGGGCGGAGGCGCGCGACCCGATTGACGAATTGCTGAACGCCGCCCTCGATTTTGAGGCATCGGCAACCCCGGCGCTTCAGCGCTTTCTGGATTGGTTTGATCGCGGCAATGTTGACGTCAAGCGCGATTCGTCCAAACCGCTCGATTCGGTGCGGGTGATGACCGCGCATGGTGCCAAGGGATTACAGGCGCCGCTGGTCATCCTGGCCGATGCCTGTGTTGATCCGGCGTCGGCACCGCGATCCATGCTGCGCTGGTCGATGGATGAGACGCGCGATCCGGTTCCGATCTTTCGGCCCAGGGCAGCAGAGCAAGGCCCGGTGTTGACCGCCTTGCTAAACGACGTGCGGCAACGCGAGCTGGCGGAGCACTGGCGGCTGTTTTACGTCGCGGCGACGCGGGCGGAGGAAGTGCTGGTCATCGCAGGCGCGCTTGGCCCACGGTCCCGGGGTGAGCCCCCCATTAATAGCTGGTATAGTGCCGCCGACCGCACTTTTTCCGCGCTTGGGCTGACGGGAGCAGGCGAGGTGCGGGTGTTTCGCGGGCACATGCCGCAGCCGCCGGTCCCCGAGCGACCCCGGTCACCGACGCGCCCCACACTCGACACACCGCTCCCGGCATGGGCGCGCATGGCAGCACCCGTGGAAGCGCGACCATCGCGGCCGCTGGCCCCGTCGGCCCTGGGGATCGATGCGGTGGCCGATCCGCCAGCTACTCCGGCATTGCGGGCAGCGGCGGCGCGGGGGCGGCTGGTTCATGCCCTGTTGGAGCGATTGCCCGCCGTCGCTGTCAGCGACCGGGCACGTGCCGCCGATCATTGGCTCCTTAACGCAGCCGGGCTTGCCGATGCGGCCCAGCGCGCGGCATTGGTGCGCGACGTCGCGCGGGTGCTGGATGATCCTGCCTTCGCCGATTTGTTCGGCCCCGATGCGCTGGCGGAGGCACCGATCGCGGCCACGATCGACGGCGGCTTGACGGTGTCGGGGACGGTTGACCGCTTGCTCATCTTGCCTGACCGGGTGCGCGTGGTCGATTTCAAGACCGGGCGGCGGGCACCCGCGACGGTCGATGCGATCCCTGCTTATCACTTACGGCAGATGGCGGCCTATGCTGCAGCGCTTGCGGCGATTTTTCCAGGCCGGGTGGTGGAGGCGTCGCTGCTGTATACTGCCGCTCCGGTATTGTTGACGATTCCGCCCGCGCTGCTCGCGCGGCACAAGCCGGGGTTTGAGGGGGGTGAGCAAAGCTTGTCACCTCCCGCTTGAGTGCGCGTAACAATCCCCTAAGTTGATCCGTAATCGGCCCATCGCTGATAATAGGAGTTTCCACCGACATGCCCACCATTGCCATTTCCGACATGAGTTTTGATACCGATGTCCTTCAGGCCGAAAAGCCTGTTCTGGTTGACTTTTGGGCCGAATGGTGCGGCCCGTGCAAAGTCATTGGCCCAAGCCTTGAAGAAATTGCGGACGAGCTCGCCGACCAGGTGACGATTACCAAGGCGAATCTCGACGATGCGCCGGATGCGGCGACCCGCTATGGCATTCGCACCATCCCCAATCTGGTGCTGTTCAAAGGCGGTCAGGAAGTCGCCCGGTTCAGCCGCGCTGCGCCCAAAAGTCAGCTTAAGGCGTGGCTTGAGGGCAATCTCTAAATGCACTGTGTCAACTCCGATAATCGGCGTTGATGCTGATATAGCCATGGGTCAGGTCGCACGTCCAAATGGTCGCGCGGCCTGATCCGATGCCCAGGTCGACGCCGATGTCGATCTCGTCGCCCTTCAGGTGGGCGGCGACCGGTGCTTCGTCATAATCGGCGACAGCAAGGCCGTTGGCCGCGACTTGCGTGGTTCCGAACCGGATCGACAGCCGGTCGCGGTCGGCGGGTTCGCCGGCCTTGCCGACCGCCATCACGACGCGGCCCCAATTGGCATCCT
>DHHS01000092.1:5887-16685 GCA_002403415.1 Sphingomonas sp. UBA4766
GGCCCCAATTGGCATCCTCGCCCGCAATCGCGGTTTTTACGAGCGGCGAATTGGCAATCGCCATGCCGATCCGGTGCGCTGACCGGTCCGACTCGGCGCCGGTCACGTCGATGCGGATGAACTTGCTCGCGCCCTCGCCATCGCGCACGACAAGATGCGCGAGCTGCAGGCAAAGGTCGTCAAGTGCCGCGCGGAACGCGTCGGCGCCCGGCGAAGCGGCATCGACCAACGGGGTATTCACCGCCGTGCCGGTAGCGAATGCCAGCACCGTGTCGCTGGTCGACGTATCGCTGTCGACGGTGATGCACGAAAAGCTCGCGCGGTTCGCGTCGGCAAGGGCGTTTTGCAGGAAGGCCGGGTCGACCGCTGCGTCGGTGAAGATGAAACCCAGCATCGTCGCCATGTCGGGCGCGATCATGCCCGACCCCTTGATGATGCCGACCAGGTTCACTCGCGTGTTGCCGACCAACGCGCTGGTCGCCGCTCCCTTGGGGAAAGTGTCGGTGGTACCGATGGTGCGGGCGGCATCTTCCCAACCTGCCGGCGGCGCAGTGAAGGCTGCGTCAAGCCCGGCCTCCGCCTTGGGAACGGGGAGCGCGGTGCCAATCACGCCGGTTGAGGCAACAAACACCTCGGTCGGCGCGCAGCCGAGGTGCCCCGCAACGCGCGCGACAATTGCCTCCACCGCGACTCGGCCACGCGCGCCGGTAAAGGCATTCGCATTGCCCGCATTAACCACGAGCGCTCGCGCGCGGCCGTTGCTCAGCGCGGCGCGGCACCATTCGACTTCGGGAGAGGGGCATTTGCTGGACGTGGTTACGCCCGCCACGGTGGTGCCGGGGGTCAATTCCGCAAAGGTCAGGTCACAGCGCCCCCATTCCTTATAACCTGCGCGTGCGACCCGCACCGTCGCGCCTGCGATATCGGGCATAGCGGGGAAGGGGAGCGCCAGCGGGGAGGCGGTAGATGACATCGCGATGGCCTCTGGAGTAGGAAGTGAGTGTCGCGGCAAAGCCGCATGGGCAAGGGGGTTGTTATCGTGGTGGAGAGGGAAGGCAAGGCGATGTTGTGGAAATCGGTGCTGCTTAGCGCGGTGGTCGCTGGCCTGATTGCGGCGGATGTCGCCGATGCGCAGGTCCGGCGGCGGACGAGCGCGCGCCCGTCGCCTGCCGTTGCCAAGCCCGCGGCTAAGGTATCTCCCGCCCCGTCCGTTGCTCCTGCACCCACGCCAACACCTGCCACGGTTGATCCTGGTACGCCGCCCCAGCCGATCGGCAATGTCGCCGACTGGTTCCCCGCCGATGCGTATCCGCCGCAAGCTCGTGCAGCAGGTCAGGAGGGGCGGACGGCGTTCGCCCTTGATATCGACGCGCTCGGTCGCATTACGCAGTGCCGCGTGCTGCAAAGCAGCGGGTCGGATCTGCTCGATTCGGCAACCTGCACGCAAGCGATCATCAATGGGCGGTTTCGCCCCGCGCGCGATGCCGCAGGCAAGCCGGTGGCACGGGCCTGGCAATCGTCAATGCGCTGGCAACTCGCCGAACGCGCAACTGATGAGTGAGGGGGCGGGTGAGGGCCGCGCCGACGTTGACGGCCCCCTGCGCAGGCCGATCTCCGACCCAGTGCCGCTAGCTGGGCGGAGATCGCCGATCGCGACGGCGCACCGCGCTGGCATGCCGGAGTTGATCCTTCTGTTCGTGGGTGGGCTTGCGCTTGTCGCGCTGGTTCTGCTCGCGTTTCTGATCGCGCCAATGTTGGAACGGGCCATCCAATCCGCGCCATTGAACGCTCGGCCGGGGAGCGAAGGGCCCGATGCTGCTCTTCCATTTGCCAAGGCACGGCTTCGCTCGGACTTGGCCGAAGTGTTCACCGAGGATTTCTATCCCGCAGCCGCAAAACGGGCCGGGATCGAGGGGCGCACCGCGGTTTCGCTCTCGGTCGACCACACCGGCGCGGTCACCGATTGCAAAGTGCGGGTCAGTAGCGGCAATGCCGAGATTGATGCCGTCACCTGTGGGTTGTCGGTCGATCGTGTGCGCTATGATCCGGCGCGCGACGGTGCCGGACGCCCGACCGCGAGCACCGAGTTATTGGCGGTCCGCTGGCAATTGAATGAAGGTTAAGCGATCAACCGGGTGAAACAATAGCATTGGACGTCTGCACGTGCGATGCTTATGTGACTGCCATATTCGTCATCGGAATGTCATGAACCTGCTGCTACTCCTATCCGCATTGCTATCCGCGCTTTCGGGTGTCGGGGGTAGTTTGCGCGGGGCGGAGCCCTATGCGCTTGCGGTCCAAGTCTCGGTTGAGACCGCCGTTCAGCGCGCGGCGAGGGCAGAGCCGCTCCGCCCGATGCGAGCGCTGCCGATACGGGCGACGCCTGCTGATCGCGAGCGCGTCACGTCGCTCGCGTTGAGTCCATCCGAGCCGATTTTCGCGCAGCGTCGCCGCGAATAGCGCGCCCGCGCCGCCACCTCTCTCCATAGATTTTGCGCGCCCGCCCGAATGGGGTGCGCTCTTATGACACAGGAAAATCCATGCTTGGCAGTTTCGCCCGGACCATTTTCGGTTCCTCCAACGACCGCTATGTCAAATCGCTGAACCCCATCGTCGCCAAGATCAACGCGCTTGAGCCGCAGATGGTGGCGATGAACGACGAGACGCTCGCCGCTCAGACCAGCGCGTTTCGCGCGCGGCTGGCGGCGGGGGAAAAGCTTGATGCGCTGCTCCCTGAAGCCTTTGCAACCGTGCGCGAGGCGGCCAAGCGCGTGCTCGGCCAGCGCCATTATGATGTGCAGCTCGTTGGCGGGATCGTGCTCCACCGTGGCGAAATCGCTGAAATGCGCACGGGTGAGGGCAAGACGCTGGTGGCGACATTGGCGACCTATCTCAATGCGCTGCCGGGGACCGGCGTGCATGTGGTGACAGTGAACGACTATCTGGCGGCGCGCGATGCAGACTGGATGGGCCAGGTTTACCGCTTTCTGGGCATGACGGTGGGGACGATCATTCCCAATCTGAATGAAGATCAGCGGCGAACCGCTTATCATTCCGACATAACCTATGGCACCAACAACGAGTTTGGATTCGATTATCTGCGCGATAACATGAAGTACGAGCGCGAGAGCATGGTGCAGCGCAAGTTTAACTTCGCGATCGTTGATGAAGTGGACTCGATCCTGATCGACGAGGCGCGCACGCCGCTTATCATCTCGGGGCCAACCGACGACAAGACCGATTTGTACATGCGCGTCGATGCGATCGTCAAAACATTGGTGCCCAAGGATTATGAGTTCGACGAAAAGCAGCGCTCGATCATCCTGACCGAAGACGGCACCGAAAAGGCGGAACGGCTGCTCGAAGATGCCGGGCTGCTGGAGGGCGCGAACCTCTATGATTTCGAGAATACTCAGGTCGTGCATCACCTTAATCAAGCGCTGCGTGCCAATGTCATGTTCAAGCGCGACACGGATTACATCGTCAAGGATGGCAAGGTCGTCATCATCGACGAGTTTACCGGTCGCATGATGGACGGGCGCCGCTGGTCCGAAGGGCTGCATCAGGCTGTGGAAGCCAAGGAAGGTGTGCGAATCGAGCCCGAAAATCAGACAATGGCGTCAATTACTTTCCAGAATTACTTCAGAATGTATCCGAAATTGTCGGGGATGACCGGCACGGCCGCGACAGAGGCTTCCGAATTTTTCGACATCTACAAGATGAACGTCGTCACCATCCCTACCAATGTGCCCGTGCAGCGCGTCGATGAGGAGGATGAATTCTACAAGAACACGCAGGACAAATTCGCGGCCATTGCCAAGAAGATCAAGCATCACGCCGAGCTTGGCCAGCCGGTGCTCGTCGGCACGGTGTCGATCGAAAAGTCCGAATTGTTGAGCGAATTCCTGGTCAAGGAAGGGGTTGAGCATCAGGTGCTAAACGCCCGCCAGCATGAGCGCGAGGCGCATATTGTGGCGCAGGCGGGCCGCAAATCGGCGGTGACGATTGCCACCAACATGGCCGGGCGCGGCACCGACATTCAGCTGGGCGGCAATGTCGAATTCCGCATCAATGACGAGCTTGCCGACCTGTCCGAAGGTCCGGAGCGTGACGCGGCGATTGCGCGGATCAAGTCGGAGGCTGCAGCCGAAAAGCAGGAAGTGCTCGCGGCAGGCGGCCTGTTCGTGCTTGGCACCGAACGTCATGAAAGCCGCCGCATCGACAATCAGTTGCGCGGCCGTTCGGGGCGGCAGGGCGATCCGGGGCTCAGCCGCTTTTACCTCTGCCTCGACGATGATCTGCTGCGGATTTTCGGCCCTGACACGATGTTTGCCCGGATGATGCGCTCCAACATCCCCGATGGCGAGGCAATCGGGTCGAAATGGCTGTCGAAAGCGATTGAAACGGCTCAGAAAAAGGTCGAGGCGCGCAATTACGACATCCGCAAGCAGGTTGTCGAATATGACGACGTCATGAATGACCAGCGCAAGGTCATTTATGAGCAGCGCAACGACATTATGGATGCCGATGCGGTCAGCGATATCGTTGGCGACATGCGCGCCGAGACCGTGAACACGATTGTGGGGGAGGCGTGCCCGGTCGGCAGCTATCCCGAACAGTGGAATGTCGCGCTGCTGGCCGAACGGGCAGAGGCACTGCTCGGCATCACGCCGCCGGTTGCCGATTGGTTGAGCGAGGATGCGATTGACCCTGAAACGGTGGAGGCCCGGGTGCGCGACCTCGCCGATGCGCATGTCGCAGAGAAAGCCGCCGGGCTGGCGCCGGACACCTGGACGCAGGTGGAAAAGTCGATCCTGCTCCAGAATCTCGACCATCACTGGAAAGAGCATTTGGCAACCCTCGACGCGCTGCGTCAGGTGGTGCATTTGCGCGCCTATGCGCAGAAAACACCGCTGAACGAGTATAAACAGGAAGCATTTCAACTATTTGAACGAATGCTCGGCTTGATCCGCGAGGATGTGACGCGCACCATCGGCCATGCGCAGTTCCAGTTTGAGCAGCCAAGCGCGTTGCCGCAACTACCCGAATTTCTGACGACAAATTTCGATCCCTTTGGCGGGGGGGAGGCGCTGGATCTCGATCCGGGCTCGCTCGGGCTGGTGACGACGCGGCTCGCGCCGATCCTGGCGGCGGCGGGCGATCCGTCGGGCGAGGCGTTAAGCGATGACCCCGTCGCATGGGACCGCACGATCAGCCGCAACGCCGCCTGCCCCTGCGGTTCGGGGAAGAAGTATAAACATTGCCACGGGGTATTGTGAGAGGGGGCAGGCGCTACTTCACGCCTGCCCCAATCGATCAAGATGCCGTTTTCGGGCGGGAAGCGTTGCGTGCGAACTCCTCGAAATCGGCCTTGAACACGCTGACTAGTTCGTTGTTCGCTGCCTGAACGTCCTCGCCCTCCTTTGGCGGGAACAGCTTCAGGCCGTTGCCGCCCCAACCCTTGTAGATTGCGGGCTTGTCTTTTGCCGTTCCAAAATTGCGGAAGATAAAAAGTGTCTTGAGCGAGCGTCCATATAGCGCTGCTTTTTGGTAAAACACATCGGCCACGATCAGTTCCGAATAGCATGGTGATGCGGAATCTGCGCGGCGTGTGCTGATTTTGTTGACGGTTTTGCGGTCGAGCGGCTGGTTGTGGATCACGATCCGGCTCGGTTTGATATTGAGCGATTTGCTGAGATCAAGCGAACCCAGCGCGTTTGCCTGACCTTCGCTGTCGAGCGCGCTTGCCAGCGCTGCCTTGCGTCCCTGGTCACCCTTGGCGTGGCCAGCGCTATCGGCAACCGCGCCCGCGATACCGAAGCCTGACAGCCAGCCCGTGGTTAGCGCCGAGAAGCGTTCGGCGGGCCAGACATGGATTTCGCAAGGATTGGTTGGCTGTTCCGGCACGGCGGTTGTGGCCGCAGCCGGCGCCGGCTCGACCGATGCCGGACGGTCCTGTGCCGCGCCAGACGAACTTGCGGCAATCATGGTCAGCACCGAAGCAACGGCGCGGCAATGTCGGATGTTCATATATCTTACCCTCCTTCAAACAATGTTGCTGTTCCGGCGCATTTACGTTTTCCGTGGCGGCGCGAGAGCATAGCCGATGAACTTGTTGAGATTGGCCTTGAAGGCAGCCGCAAGTTCGGCTGCCGCTGCGGGCTCGTCCTTGGGTCGCTTGGCGGGAAAGATGTGCAATCGCGTGTCGGCCCATGCGACAAAGCTGCGCTCGGGCAATTGCTGACTGCCAAAATTGTCCAGGATCACCAACGAACGAAGCATTCGCCCGGCCATCGGGGAACGGCTGAAAAAATTCTTGGCAATGGTCAGTTCAACATAGCATGCGGCCGTTGAGATTGTCTGGCGTCCACCAACGGGCATGGTGGCGCGCCGCTTCGATTCGTCTGCGTGGATTGTCACGACCGCGTCGGGGGTCTTTAGCAGCACGGCGAAGTTTATCGTCTTCAAATGCTGGCGTTGTTCTTCGGGATCGAGCGCCGATCGCGGCACCGCGCGTTCGGTGACGCGGGGTCCGTGCGGCGTGATCGCGGAATCAATGACATTGTTCCAGATTGCGCCTTCGGTCAGCGAATTCAGGCGCGCCGAGGGCCAAACGTGAATTTCGCAAGCGCCGGACGGGACAGGCCACGCCCGCGCCGCTGTGGGGTCGGGAATGCCCAGAGCCAAAATGGCGATCCAGTGCGGCTTCACAAGGCGTGAAACGGTCATGGCGCGAATGGATACTATTGCTGCGGGCGTCCCGGCAACCCGCTTCTGATTGTCGTCAGATTAAGGCCGTGTGATGGGGTTTGCATCCGGCTCCTGGCGCACCCGCTTGCCCCGCGCGCGTTCGCTGTTATAGGGGCAGGCCGACCGGCGGTTTCCCAATGACTTTCGGGCGGGCGTGGCGGAACTGGTAGACGCAGCAGGTTTAGGTCCTGCCATCGCAAGATGTGGGGGTTCGAGTCCCTTCGCCCGTACCAGTCGACAAGGCTCGTGGGCGTCTGGCGGACGCTCACGACTTGGCGGCTCCCGAGCGTCGGCACAGGGGTACCGAAAGAATTAGCGAGATTGAAGAAGAGATTATGCATACTGTCGAGACGTTGAACGAAGGGCTGAAGCGCGCCTACTCCCTGACCATCACTGCCAAGGATATCGAGGCGCGGGTCGATGCCGAGCTGAAGCGTGTGGCGCCGCAAATCCGCATGCCCGGCTTTCGCCCCGGCAAGGTGCCGACCAATCTGGTTCGCAAGATGCACGGTCCCGCGATGATGCAGGATGCGCTGAACAATTCGGTGCAGGACGGGATTCAGGCGCTGATCGCCGAACACCGCCTGCGCCCGGCGATGCAGCCCAGCGTCGCGCTCGCTCCCGGTTACGAACTTGGCAGTGATGCCGAACTGACGGTCGAGTTAGAAGTATTGCCCGACGTGCCGACGCCGCAGATCGACGGGATCAAGCTTGAACGGTTGACCGTGCCGGTCGCCGATGATGCGGTCGAGTCGCAGCTGATGCGCTTTGCCGAACAGCAAAAGCGTTACGATGACGCGCCGGAGGGTCATGCGGCTGCCATCGGCGATCTGGTGGTGATGGATTTCGTTGGCAAGGTTGACGGCGTGGCCTTTGACGGCGGCACTGGCACCGATATGTCGGTTGAAATCGGGTCAGGCCGTCTGATCCCCGGCTTTGAGGATCAGGTGGTCGGCGCGGTCAAGGGCGAGGAGCGGCAGATCGCGGTCAGCTTCCCCGACGATTACCCGGAAAAGTCGCTGGCAGGAAAGGCGGCGACCTTTGACCTGGTGATTAAGGATGTGCGGCTTGCTAGGGACGCGGTGATTGACGAGGAACTGGCAACCTCGCTCGGCCTTGAAAGTCTGGAGCAACTGCGCGGGCTGCTCAAGGGGCAGATTGAGCAGGAGCATAACGGCCTTACCCGCACGCACATGAAGCGCAAACTGCTCGATCAGCTTGCCGCTGGCCATGACTTCCCCGTGCCACCATCGATGGTCGAGGCCGAATTTGCGCAAATCTGGCAACAGCTTGAACATGAAGCCACGCATGAAGCGGACCCTGCGGCTGCGCTTGCGGAGATGGAGTCCGAGCGCGACGATTATCGCAATATTGCCGAGCGGCGTGTGCGGCTGGGGCTGCTCCTTTCGGAAATCGGCCAAGCTAATGGCGTTGAAGTGAGCGCGCAGGAAATGAACCGGCTGATCGCGCAGGCGGCCCAGCAATATAGCCCGGAAGAGCGGCAGCGCTTCATCCAGTATATTCAGCAGGAGCCGATGGCTGCGGCTCAATTGCGCGCACCGCTTTATGAGGACAAGGTTGTCGACTGGCTGTTCGCGCGTGCGGAGATTACCGATCGTGAAGTGTCGCGTGATGAACTGGAAGCTGCGATCGAAAGCGAGGACGGCTTTGCAACCGGCACTCATGTGCATGACCATGATCACGATCATGACCACAAGCCAAAGAAGAAGGCTGCCAAGAAGGCTGCTGAGCAGACGGCCGATGCTGAACCCTCCGCAGACGTGTCCGGGGCCGATGACGCGCTCAAGCCGAAAAAGGTGGCGACGAAGAAGGTGAAGGTTGAGGGTGATGCCGTCGTTGCGAGCGATGCCGACGCGCCCGTCAAAAAGCCCGCCGCGCGCAAGAAAAAGGTAACGGACGAAGCGTGAGCGGGACTGCGCGGGGAAGGAAGCCGAGCCGATGATCCCGCGCATCGCGGTTGTGTTGCCGTGTTACAATGAGGAAGCGGCGATCGCGCAGACGGTCGCCGGTTTCCGGGCGGCGCTCCCCGATGCGGTCATCTATGTCTATGACAATAATTCGCGCGACCGTACCGCCGACGTCGCGCGATCAGCGGGCGCGATCGTGCGTACCGAACGGATGCAGGGCAAGGGCCATGTCGTGCGGCGGATGTTCGCCGATGTCGACGCCGACATCTATGTGATGGCGGACGGCGACGCGACCTATGACGCGGCCGCCGCACCCGCGATGGTCGCGCGTATGATGGGTGAACAGCTCGACATGGTGGTTGGCGCGCGCGTGCATGAAGCGACCGATGCATATCGGCGCGGGCACGTGTTCGGCAACCGGCTGATGACCGGCTTTCTCGCCCGACTGTTCGGACGCAGCTTCAGCGACATCTTCTCCGGTTACCGCGTATTTTCGCGTCGCTTTGTCAAAAGCTTTCCGGTGCTGTCGGCCGGATTCGAGATTGAGACCGAGATCAGCGTCCATGCGCTGGAGTTGAAAATGCCAGTCGCCGAGGTCGAGACGGGTTATTTCGCGCGGCCCGAGGGGTCGGCGTCAAAGCTTAACACCTGGGCTGACGGCCTGCGGATTTTGCGCACGATCATCCGGCTTTACCGGATCGAGCGTCCGCTTGTGTTTTTCGGGGCGATTGCCGTGCTGTTGGTGGCGACCGGCTTGGTGCTATCGCTGGATCTGGCGATGACGTGGATGGAGACGGGTCTGGTGCCGCGCTTGCCCACTGCGGTGCTGGTGACCGGGCTGATGATACTGGCCGCGCTCAGTCTGTTTAGCGGCCTCATCCTCGATACCGTGGTGCGCGGGCGGCAAGAGGTGCGGCGGCTTGCCTATCTTGCGCTACCAGCACCGGGCGGTTGCGCGGATGTGCCCTGAACTCGAGACTGAACTCCCGGCTTGACTCGGGGCTTGAAGTCCGGGGAGGCAGACGCGATGTAGAGCGTCTGGAACAAGGATCACATCATGCATAACCCGTTTGAGACCGGCAATTTCGCGCACCCCATCACCAGCGGGCTGATCCCCGTGGTGGTCGAGCAGTCGAACCGTGGCGAGCGCAGTTTTGACATTTACTCGCGGTTGCTGCGCGAACGGATTATCTTTGTGACCGGCCAGGTCGAAGATCATATGGCGTCGGTGATCGTCGCCCAGCTGTTGTTCCTCGAATCGGAAAATCCAAAAAAGGATATCTTCATGTACATCAACTCGCCGGGCGGGGTGGTGACGGCGGGCATGGCGATCCATGACACCATGCGCTACATCCGGCCTAAGGTAGGCACGGTGTGCATCGGTCAGGCGGCATCGATGGGCAGCTTTCTGCTTGCGGCAGGTGAGCCGGGGATGCGAGTCGCGCTGACAAACGCGCGGATCATGGTCCACCAACCCTCAGGCGGCGCGCAGGGTCAGGCGACCGACATCGAAATTCAGGCGAAGGAAATTTTGCGCATCCGCCACCGGATGAACGAACTTTACGCCAAATATACCGGTCAACCACTAGATGTCATTGAAAACGCTATGGAACGTGACAAATTCTTGTCGTCGGACGAGGCCAAGGCCTTTGGTCTGATCGACGAAGTTTTTGACAAACGCCCGATGCCGGCCGATGAATCAGGGTCCGCTGCGGCCTGAGGCAGGTAGAGTATTTACCTGTTTTGGGTGATTGTCGGAAGGACGCAGAGCAGGCTACACTGGTCCGCTCAACGAACGCGCTCGTTTCAGCGCGAAGGACGGTTTTGAATGACAAAGCTTAGCGGCGGCGATTCAAAGAGCACGCTCTATTGCTCTTTCTGCGGCAAATCACAGCATGAGGTGCGCAAGCTCATCGCCGGGCCCACGGTGTTCATCTGCGATGAATGCGTCGAACTGTGCAACGACATTATCCGCGAGGAAACCAAATCCGCACTTGTCAGCAAGAAGGATGGGGGCGTCCCCACGCCGCAGGAAATCTGCGACGTGCTCGATGATTATGTGATCGGGCAAAAACGGGCCAAGCGCGTGCTGTCGGTCGCCGTTCACAATCATTACAAGC
>DHHS01000092.1:16981-18792 GCA_002403415.1 Sphingomonas sp. UBA4766
CCGTTCACAATCATTACAAGCGGTTGAACCACGGGGCTAAGGGGGCCGAAGTCGAGCTGGCCAAGTCGAACATCCTGCTCGTTGGGCCAACCGGGTGTGGCAAGACGCTGCTTGCGCAAACGCTGGCGCGCATCCTCGACGTGCCGTTCACGATGGCGGACGCGACCACGCTGACCGAGGCGGGCTATGTCGGCGAGGATGTCGAGAATATCATCCTCAAACTGCTCCAGGCGTCGGATTATAACGTCGAACGAGCGCAGCGCGGCATTGTCTATATCGACGAAATCGACAAGATCAGCCGCAAGGCAGAGAACCCGTCGATCACCCGCGATGTGAGCGGGGAGGGCGTGCAACAGGCGCTTTTGAAGCTCATGGAGGGCACCACCGCAAGCGTTCCACCCCAGGGCGGGCGTAAACATCCGCAGCAGGAATTCCTTCAGGTCGACACGACTAACATCCTGTTCATCTGCGGCGGGGCGTTTAGCGGCCTTGAAAAGATTATCGGTGACCGATTGCAGGGCAAGTCGATCGGTTTTGGCGCGCATGTCGCCTCCCCAGAAGAACGTCGCACCGGCGAAACGCTGAAATCGGTCGAGCCGGAGGATTTGCTGAAGTTCGGGCTGATCCCCGAATTTGTCGGTCGCTTGCCGGTGATCGCGACGTTGGAGGACCTCGACGTGCCTGCTCTGGTCAAGATTCTGACCGAGCCGAAAAATGCACTCGTGAAGCAATATCAAAAGCTGTTCGACATGGAGAGCGTCGGCCTTGGCTTTACCGATGACGCGCTCGTCACCGTCGCCAAAAAGGCGATCGACCGCAAGACGGGCGCGCGCGGGCTGCGTTCGATCCTGGAAGCGATCCTGCTCGACACGATGTTCGATTTGCCGAGCATGGACGGCGTCGATGAAGTGGTGATCGACAAGGATGTCGTCGATGGCCGCAAGGAACCGGTGCGCGTCTATGCCAAGAAGGAAAAAGCGGGCGACGCTGCGTAATGGATCAGCGGGCGTCCGATAACCGGGCGCCCGTTGTTCGGCTGGCGACTGCGCCCGACCGCCCGGTGCTGGCGGCAATGTTCGCGCGTGCTTTTGCCGATGATCCGGCACTGTGTTGGGTGTTTCCCAATCCGCATGGTCGAGAGCGCCGTTTGAAGCGCCTGTTCGCTATCCTGTTTGATAGCGATGCAGCGGGGGTGCGGCTGATGATGCCGGACAGCGAGGCGGCGACGCTGTGGCGCGCACCGGGCCATGCCGAGACGACACTGGGCGAAATGCTCCGCTATGCCCCGGCGATGCTGGCAGCCTTTGGCGGCGCGATTGGCCGCGGGCTGGCCCTGTCAAAGGCGATTGATGCGCATTTCCCGGCGGAGCCTTTTTGGTATCTCCATCTCGCGGGGTGTGATCCGGCGTATCAGGGGCGGGGGCTGGGCCGCGCTGTGGTCCGCGCCGGGATCGACCGCATGGGCGGTAGCGGAATCCCCTTTTATCTGGAGACAGCGACCGAGCGGAATATCGGCTTTTACCAGTCGCTCGGCTTTCGTGTGACGCGCGAATGGCGTGTGGGGCGCGATGGTCCGGTGTTCTGGTCGATGCTGAACGGGTAGGACGGGCTCAGGCGGCGCTTTCACACTCGAAGCAGCGCATATCGTCACCGGTTGCGCCTTCACGCCAGCCAGGGCGCGCGGCGATCATGCCGGCGTGCTGGGGATTGACATAAACCATCACGATTTGGCGTGCGGGATCGTCTGCTTTTGCCCGCTCCATCTGCACCAGACACTCGGCGAGGATGTCGGCGCCAAAGCTGTTGTAGAG
>DHHS01000092.1:19172-23423 GCA_002403415.1 Sphingomonas sp. UBA4766
CGGTGTCACCGTCGCGCCGCCACGAGCGAGGAACTGGCGGGCATTGAGCTCGGCAGTCGCGACCAGCGCGGGCGAATATTCAACCCCGATGACGCGCGGAAAGCCGCGCGCCGCGGCGAGCAGCACGACGCGCCCCTTGCCGCAGCCCAAATCGACGAAGGTGAAGGTGGCCGGGTCAATCCCCGCGCACGCGATCGTCCGGTCCAGAATGTGCGCGCCGCTGGCCTGATAATGATGACTGGAGTTGCGCAGCTCTGCGGGAAAATCGAGCGCACTCATTGTCACTTCGCGGCTGGTGTCGGTGCCCCATTGGCGGTCGAACGCCGCATCGCGCCGGGCCGCAGCCCGCGCGGCGGGAGTTAGCCGACGCAGCTTTTGCGCCAGCGTCTTGACCGTCGCCGCCAGGATTTGGCCCGGCGTGCGTCCCGACAGGGCACGGACGAGCCGTGCGGCAAACGTCGGCGGGGTCGGTGTCGGGAGCGGATGGCGCGGCGCGTTCATTTGCACCATCCCTAGCGCCCCAAGGTTGCAACGTCCTTAATCCCGACCGCCATCGGGCTGATCGCGCGCGTGGCGGAACCCTAAAGCGTCGCCTCGATCGCGCGGGCGGCCTGATCCGGGTCGGCGGCCTGAGTGATCGGGCGGCCAATCACGATGATTGACGCGCCTGCGTCGGCGGCTTCGCGCGGGGTGACGACGCGCTTCTGGTCGCTGCGGGCGGAATCGGCCGGGCGGACGCCGGGCACGACCAGAAATCCTTTGGGCCAGGCCGCACGCACCGCCGCCACTTCCTTGCCCGAACACACAACGCCGTCGATGCCTGCGGTCATGGCGAGTTGCGCCAAGCGCATCACTTGAGCGCGCGGATCGCCCGGCACCCCGACTGAGCGCAGATCGTCGCTGTCGAGGCTGGTCAGCGTCGTGACCGCCACCACTTTGGTGCCCGCCGGGGCGGCGGCCTTGGCATCTTCCAGCATCGCCCGGCCACCCGCTGCGTGAACGGTCAGGATGGCGGGTTCGATCGGGCGCAGGGCCTGCACCGCCTTGGCCACCGTATTGGGGATGTCGTGCAGTTTCAGGTCGAGGAAAATCGGCAGCCCGATCTCCGCGAGGTCGCGCACGCCGCTCTGACCGTTGGCGAGGAAGAATTCGAGGCCAAGTTTCAGCCCGCCGACATGGTGCCGCACCCGCAGCGCAAGGCTGCGCGCCGCGTCGAGCGAGGGTGTGTCGATTGCGACGAAAATCTTGGTGCTCATGC
Source organism: Sphingomonas sp. UBA4766 (assembly GCA_002403415.1). Lineage (GTDB taxonomy): Bacteria > Pseudomonadota > Alphaproteobacteria > Sphingomonadales > Sphingomonadaceae > Sphingomonas. The sequence goes on from DHHS01000092.1 coordinate 20,431, forward strand.
GCCCCCCGGGGGAACAGCGGTTGGAATGGCGGCGGGCGCAGGCACCGGATCGATCACGACAGGGACCGGCGGCGCCGGGGTTGCTGCCCCCCGCAAATCGCCGACGGTGCGTTCCAGCGTGGTCAGCCGGTGACGCAAACGCCACTTCACCGCGTGATGATAAAGCAAGGTCGGGAACAATCCGGCCAGAAACGACATCACGACCAACAGTGGCAAGTTAACTTCGGCGCGAAGCCCCGCCCAAAGGTTGATCGTGACCATCGTCCAGTTGCCAAGCGTGAACACCGCCAGCACGACCGCAAGCAGGAACCACAATAATGTCTTCAGGAACTGCATGCGATCAAGCTCCGGCTCTTGGCTGCTCGCTGTTTACGGTGTGATGCATTATTTTACCAGCGTCACCCGATCTCGCGCCGTAGCGAGGCGATGAGTGGCTGAATATTGGTCAAGAGCGGCTCCTCCTCATCCAGAATCGCGATAAACGCCTGGCGCTTGATTGCCGAAATGCGCAGCGCCGCCAGCGACATGTCGATCGGTAGCGTCGAGACGATGATGTCGATCAGCCGGTCGGCGCCGTGCAACCGGCCCCATAGATAGTCATTCTCGCGGTAGGTGCGGCTGAAAAACGCGCCAAAACTGCTGAATTGAATGCCCTTCAACGTCGCCTCGGCCCCGCCGGCGCGTATCGCGGTGGCGTCATCGGGGGAGATCCGGTCCACCTTGATCGCGTCAAACTCGTCGAGACCTTCACCCTGCAGCAGCGGGAGTGTCGCGACATCGAAATAGGGAAACCCCAGATAGGTCAGCAACATCGTGCGTCGCACCTCGCGATTTACGCTGCAAAGCGCGGCCGTCAGCCGCGCTTCGGTGTCGTCATCAAGCGTTTTCAGGTCGAGCGAGGCGGCAAGTGCATCGAGCAACGCCACTGCGTCGTCGCGCGCGCGCTCCACATGCGATGCGAGCGCCAGATGTTGATCGGTGCGCTTGGCGTCAAGATAACGGGCGAGCGATGCATAAATCGCCTCGCGCAGCGCACCGATATCGACCTCATCATATTGAGCCTCGATATCGCTTAGCCGTCGCGCCAACAGCCGCAGGCGGCGGATACGAAAGCCAACATCGAACGAGCGCAGAAACGCGATCGTCGTCGGGCTGGTGCCGCCGGCAAAAGTGGGGCCGGCCGCGTTCATGCCCATCGTCTTGACCGCGCGGGTGACGAGGCGGTGAAGCTCCGCGCGGTGCTCGACCCCCGGATCGCCGCTGATATCGTGGAGCAGCTGCGTAATCGCATCGATCACGCCCGCCAGCTTCAAATGGCCATATGCGGCATAACCATAGCCCGCCTTGGTCGCCGCTGCCGTTTGCGCACGTTTGCGCCAGCTTGCGAGGCGGGCCACATTGGGTCGGTCGAGAAAGAGCGTGTAGCCGAACAGCGCCTCAACCTCGGCCTCGACTTCGGGGCGGATGCCCGCGATAATTTCTGCCATGCGCTGCGCCCGTTCGGAACGCTCGGTAATTGCCTCCAGATTGTCGCGGATCGGTTGCTGACGGGGAAGGGCGGAGACTGCGCCGATAATCGTTTGGAAAAAGCCCGGAATACCGCGCTTGGCAGCGTCCAGCTTCCCGCCGGGATACGGATCGATATAGATGAAACGGCGATCAACCTGGCGGCGGGCGGGGCGTTGGCGCAGCGCTTCGATGGCGGGACGAAACGGGGCGTTGACCAGCACTGATCCGTCGATCAGCACGGCTTTGTCCGCCGCGCCGACCGCGGCATGGCGGGGGAGCATTTTTGCCAGAAAGGCCTGGCGCTCTGGCCAGTCGAGCCCTCGCTCGGCCAGCACCGCGTCGAGTTCACCCACTGTCACGGGCGGGAAAGCGCCGGGAAAGCTCGATGTGGCGCGCGCGGCAAAGGCCAGCTCGCCGATCGGCGCCAGGCTGTCGCGCGCGGCGCCGCAATCGGAAAAAGGGAAGATCAGCCGGTGCTCGGTCTCGATCACTTCGGGCGGAGAATTGAGCGTCAGCCGTTCGGGATGGCCGGTAAAGTCGGTGACGGTGACAAACAGGTCAAGCGGTTGCCCATCGGGCAGCAGGCGCGGCCCGCGCGGCGCAGCAGCCATCGCCTCAAACGCATCGAGTACCAGATTGAGGAAGCGTTTGCCGCCAAAAGGAGGCTCGAACCAGCGCGATCGCACGAATTTCGACAATTTGGTGCGCACTTCCTTGCGCGCGGCGGGTTCGACCAGCTTGTCGAGCGAATCGCCGCTGCGGCGCTGGGCAAACCACACCAGTGGCAGGGCCCAGATCTTTGCCAGCCGGTGCGCTGGTCCCTGGTTGGGATCGATCAATTGTTCGACATCGGCCGAATCGAACCACAGCCGGGTCAGCGGTTCGAGCGATTGGCCGGTCGCGATCGCTTGCGCCAGGAAAACGCCGTTGATGCCGCCCGCGCTGGCGCCGGCGATAATGTCGATCAGCACGCGCAGCCGCAGGTGATGTTCGTCCTCAATTTCCTGAAGCAGGGCGCGGTAAACCCCCTGTGATCCGCCCGCCGGGATGCGCCCTTCATGAAAGGCACAGCTGGCGCGGGCCAGCCGCCACACTTCCTTGCTGATGCCGTGCATATAGACGGCCAGGCTGATCCCGCCATAACAGACAAGCGCCAGCCGCAATTCTTTCTCGCGGATCATGCCGCTCCTTTTTGTGCCGGGCCTCTCCACCCTTTGGCGGGGATGCTAGCGCGTTGGGGTGGCGGGGGAAAGGGTGGGGCGTGACGTGGTGCTGTGGAGTGTCCGTCGTCAGAACATTTGGCGCAGATCGCCGCGTAAACTAGCGGAGAGCGGGCCTCGTCCGGGGGTTGACGTTAAGCAGCGAGCTTGCGGTGTTATAAGCGCCGATGCTTGATGTGACCTGCCCCCCGCTGATCCCGCGGTCATAACGAGAGTCTGCCGGTTTGATATTCGTGCACGCCCGCCGGCACAAGCGCGCCGGGC
>DHHS01000202.1:0-2219 GCA_002403415.1 Sphingomonas sp. UBA4766
ATCGCCGCCGCCGCCTCGACCCGCGTGGTGCGGTGCCCGGCACCGGGGCGGCGCGCGCGCTGAAGCCCAATCTGATAGTCACGCGCCGGGTCATAATGCGCAAGCGTAATCGTCTGCGGCACGGTTTCGATCGCCGCCAGCTTGCGCGCGCGACGGCTGCCCGGACGGTCGGCCCCGGCCCCCGCATCGTCAATCACCCGGTCGGGCGTCGCGTCGACGCGCAGCGCCAACTTCCCGCCGACCGGCGCAAACCATGCCCCTGTCATCTCGGCCAAACTGCCCAGCACCCCGCGCGCACTGTCGCCATAGGCCGAAAAGCCCGGCAACGCCTCGCCAATCCCCGCGCCTGCAACCAGCCCCTCTCCCAGAGCCTCGGCAATCGTCCCGACCGGCACCGGCGCCTCATCGGCGACCAGTTCGAACGTGAGCGACGGGATGCGGTTGCCGAAATCGCCCAGCGGCAGATCCTCGAACACCGCATAGGCAAGCCCGCGATGCGCCGGGGCCAATGCCCCTTCGGCCGCCGCGATCAGCGGGTCGACCCCCTGCCCCTCGCCACCCTGATGCAGGCGAAAGCCGGTCATCACCTTGAAATCGCCCTCTGCCCCGCGCAACAACGTGCCATCGGCCCAGATCCGCCCGACCCGCGCAACGCGCCGCGCCGAGAGCAACACGGCAAAGGACGCCGAGTAGCTATAGACGTTGGTGCCCGGCTGCCCCTTGCCGTTGCTGCGGCTGGCGCGGCTTTCGATGAGGTCGGTGGACCAGATTACCGTGCCCGCCACGCGCATCGTCCCAAAAATCCTGGGGATCTGGCTTCCGTAAGAGGAAGTCTGCACCGACAGGTCGGAAAGCCGCGGGCCCTCGCGATTGGGGCCTTTCAGCAATTGGCCGTCGATTGCCTGCCCCGCAATCGCGCCAATCGCGCCGCCAATCGGCCCGCCAAACACCGTGCCCACCACGCTCAGCAGCAAAGTCGCCATTAATCCTCTCCCCGTTGCCGCCACCGGCCCAGCACGGGCCAGGGCACCGGCCCTGGCCGCTCGACCACCCGGCGCAGCATCGCATCGGCGTGGATGACGCCCGCGCCGCTATCGATCGCCAGATGCAATTGACCGGGTCCGCTCGCGCACAGCAGCAAGTCGCCTGCCCGCGCGTCGGCTATCGGCATAAGGCCGAAGGCGTCGATCATCGCCGCCACCCGCGCCGGATCGCCACCGCGCAGCGCATAGCCGCTCGGAACCGTTGCCTCACCCAGCGCGATGGCGGCCAGCCCGACGCAATCCAGCCCCGTCGCCGGATCGCGCCCGTGCAGCCGGAACCGCACACCGATTGCGGCCCGCGCGGCCGCCACGACCGCGCTCATCCGCCGGGATAGCGTGTCAGCAGGTCGATCCCAGGCAAAAACGGCTCGCCCCGGAAATTGGCGGCATTGGCAAAACGACCCGCGCACGTCGCGATGCTCTTGTCACAGCCCTGTGTCACCTGAACCAGATCGCCGGGGGCGGGCGGAATGCGCGGTGCGCTGCGCAGCCGGATCTCCGCGCCGTCCGAACTGTCGATGGCGGCGGCCAGCCCGACACTTGCCCCGCTGAACCAGCGGATCAGCCCGGCGCCATAAGCATTGGCGCGGGGCTCGACCCGGTCCAGCGTCAGCGCAGTGTCATCCACCGCGATCAGCCGGGCAAAACGGCGCCGCCCCGCCATCGCCACCCGGCACCGCCGATCGCCCAGCTCGGCGCGGCATTCGGGCGATGTTTCCTCCACCACCGGCCGGTCGAGCAACGCGCTTGCCCCGCGCAATTCGGCGGTGAACGCATCGCCCCGCGTCTCGACAGCACCGATCAGCCCCTCGCCCAGCTCGACGCGCCCTTCTGCCCCGGTCCAGTCGACCGCGAACAACATCACGCGCGCGCCATCCCACCGCCCGGCGAGCAGGTCGCGCGCGCTAATCGCCGCACTGGTCAGCGCGCCCGCCACGTCCATTGTATCCGCCTCCAGCCCGTCGCTGCGCTTGATCGCTGACGGGGTCATGCCGGGTGCCGCGCGGTGGACAACGCCGTCGATCATCAGATCGCGGTCATGGTTGGTCAGCGCGATCGTCACGCCGTCGCGCCGCTCGATGCGCCAGCATAACGCGGTGGTGGTCAGCTCGGCGGTCAGCATCAGTCTTCCCGGATTTCGATAAGCGGGACCGAAGGGGCTGCCCCTGCCAGGAA
>DHHS01000202.1:2607-4696 GCA_002403415.1 Sphingomonas sp. UBA4766
CACCGCCGCGCCTGCTCCGGGCGCTGCGTCCAATACTACCCAGCCGCCAGCCGTCACCGTAAACGCCGCCGTCTCCACCCCGCCCACGGCCACGCGCACGCTGCCCGCAACCGGGCGGGTGATCCGCCGCACCCCCTCGCCATAATGCTTCACCAGCGCAAAGCGGGTGTTGATGCCGTCGCCAGCGCCAATCGGCTGATCGGCGGCGGTCACGGTTTCGGCCGAGGCGTTGTCGAACGGATCGCGCAGCCGAAAGCCGCGCGCCGGACCAAACCGCGCCCGAAAAAAGCTCAGCAGCGCGGCGATATCGGCCTCAGAGCGCACCCCCGGCCCCACATCATAGCGGGTGCGCGCCGCCGACCAGCTCGCGTTGCGCGCCTCATGCCCGCCCGCACTCGTCACAATCGCGGTGGAAAAAGTCGGCGCGACTTCCGCCTCGCGCCCCAGTGCCAGCGGAAACAGCACATCGTCAAAGGGTTGCACGTCGCCTTCCTCCCCATTTGCGTCGATATCGAAATGGATAAAGCCGTCGCGGATTACTTGCGGCAGTGCCCAGATGAACGTGCGCGCGACACCACGCGCGCGCGCCGCATCGGCGGCGGCATCGATCGCCTGCCACTGCCCGGCCTGATCGGGGCGGAGCACGAAACCGCTCAGATAATGTTGCGCGCTTGGCGGATAGCCAAGCCGCTCGGTGGCGGCTGCCGCCCCGCGCGCGCTGCGGCTGGTATCGCCAGAGGTTACCCAGTCATAATCCTCGAGCTGCAACACATCAAAGGCTGGCGACGCCCAGCCAAGGGGCAGGTTCATCCGCGCTACCTCTGGCGCTGTGGGGTCGAGCAGGCTGGGGAGATAGGCGAGCACCAGCGTTTCGCAGTCGGGCGCACGCGCCCTGACTGCGGCGGTCAGCGCGGCCGTTGACGCTGCCAGAAGGGCGCCCGCGGCATCGAGGAGCGCGACAGCGGCCGCATCCTGCGCCCCGCGCACATTGATCGCGGCCGGGTTGCCGAGCGCCACCCGCGCGGCGTCATCATATAGGCACGGGCGGCCATCGCCCATCACCCACCACCACGGCTCACCCACCTGAAATTTCGGCGCAAGGCCCGCCGCTACCGCAATATCGACAAACGCGACCGCGACCGCGCGCAGATAGCCCATCGCGCCATCATGCGCGGGGCTGAGCAGGGTGGAGGGCGGCACCCACCCGGTCAGCGCGGGCGATCCATCGGCGGCGCGCTGCTTCCAATCACCCCAGCAATGCGCGTCGAACAATTCATAGCTGAGCGACCAGATCACTTCATAGCCGAGCGCAAGGGCGCGCGCGGCAAAGTCCCGGTGCCAGGCGGTGCACGCGACGTTCAGCGCGCCCCCCGCCAGGCTGGCGTAGAGCCCGCCCGAATTGGCTTCGAGCCGCAGATAATGGCTCATACCGACATAATGGTTGATCGCACCACGATAGCCGAGGTGCAGCGCCCCGCGCAGCATCCGCTCTGGCGTCAGATTATAACTGTCGTCATAGCCCGTTGCGATGCTAAAGCCATGTTCGGGAACAATGACATCACCGATGCTCAGCACCGCGCCCGGCCCGGTGCAGGCAATCGCCGTCATCTCCGCCCATGCCTCAACGGGTGCGGCCAGCGCGCCGCCCCCCGGCGCATAGCCCGGCGGGACGAGCGAGACGAACATCCGGTCGACATCGCCCGCCCACACCGGGTCCGCCTCTCCGGGGAGCAGGAACCCGCCGTCAAGTGCAGCAAAGTCGAGCCGCACCGATGCATCCTCGGGGGTCCCATGCGCATAGTTCCACAGCCGCACATACCAGGCGCGCGGCACCCCGCTCGCGTCGCGCCCCTCGATCGTCAGCGTCGGGCCATTGACGGCATCGAGCGGGATCAGCCCGGCCGAGCGCCAGCGAAACGCCAGCACGCAATCGCGAAAATCGCGCTGCGTTTCATAGGCGAGCAGCGGATGGTCGAACCGATCCTCCGCTTCCCAGATCAGCCCGGCCAGGTCATCGGCACGGTAGAACACGGCATCCACCCGCAGCGCATCGGGTGCGGTGGTGACGTGAAGCGGCCCCCGAATTCCC
>DHHS01000038.1:0-260 GCA_002403415.1 Sphingomonas sp. UBA4766
GGCTGCGCTCAACGGGCAGGGCGGGTTTGACCATAATGGCCATACGCTGCGTTCGTTGATGGTGATCGAACGGCCCTATCCGCGCTGGCCGGGGCTGAACCTGTGCTGGGAAACGCTGGAGGGGCTGGCAAAGCACAACGGTCCGGTGGCCGCCCCGCTATGGGCGCTGGCAGAAGCCGATCGGGCCATGCCGCTCGACCTTGACCAATGGCCGAGCCTGGAGGCGCAGATCGCGGCTATTGCCGACGACATTGCCTATG
>DHHS01000038.1:548-3357 GCA_002403415.1 Sphingomonas sp. UBA4766
ATTGCCGACGACATTGCCTATGACAATCACGATATCGACGATGGCTTGCGTGCCGGGCTGCTGACCCTCGATCAGGTGCTGTCGGTGCCGCTGGTGCGCGAGATTTGGGATGATGTCCGCCCGCGCTTTGCCGATGTCGCACCGGAACGGCTCACAGGGGAGCTGATCCGCACGCAGATCGGGGTGATGGTTGGCGATTTGATCGCGACGTCGCGCGCCAATATCGCCGCCGCCGGGGTCGAGAGCGCTGCCGATGTCCGCGCCGCCGGGCGGGCGCTGATCTGCTGGTCGCCCGCGATGCAAGAGGCCGAGCGCATGCTGAAGCGGTTCATGTATGCCGCGCTTTACCGCCACCCGCATCAACTGGCCGCCGCGGACATCGCGCACGGAATCGTGATGAGCCTGGCTCATGCTTATGCCGACGATCCGGCGCAATTGCCCGACGATTGGCGCGCGCGGCTGCCCGAGGATGAGCCGTGGCGCAGCCGCCATATCGCTGATTTCATTGCGGGGATGACCGATCGTTACGCCATTGGCTGCTATCGCGCGCTGATTGGGCCGATTGATCTGCCCGACGGTTTTTGACAAACTTCTGAGACAGATGGTGGCTATAGAGCGGTGGCATAAGATTTGTCCCTGACGGAGCTGCTCGTATGTCGGCTATTGCAATTGCCCTTAATCGCTTTGGTCATGGCGCGCGGCCCGACCAGCCCTTGCCCACCGATCCAAGGGCGTGGTTGACGCAGCAGATCGCACGGTTTGACCCACGCCCGCCGGTGATCGCGGCCGCTCCCACCCGGCGGCAGATTGCGACCGAGCTGGCGGGCTATCTGGGCGAACTGCGTCCATTGTTGCAGCAGCAGCGCCGCGCCACACTGCCCGCCATGGCCGATGCCGCGCCAGGCGCGGGCGATGGCGATGGCGAAATGAACAATGCGGTTGCTCAGGTGCGCCGGTTTGTCGGGCGTCAGGCGCGCGATTACTATGCCACGATGGTCGGCGCGCGCACCGATGCCGCGCTGACGAGCGATACACCGTTCATGGAGCGGTTGGTCCATTTCTGGGCCAATCACTTTGCGATTTCCGCGAACAAGTTGACCACGGTCGGGATTGGCGGCTTGCTGGAGTTTGAAGCGATCCGCCCGCATGTGGCGGGCCGGTTTGCCGATATGCTGAACGCGGTGGAGCGGCACCCGGCGATGCTGCTCTATCTCGATCAGGCGGCCTCGATCGGCCCGAACAGCCCAATCGCGCAGCGGGTCGCGCGCTTTGCCCCCGACCGCAAGATTGGGCTGAACGAGAATTTGGCGCGTGAGATTTTGGAGCTGCACACGTTAGGCGTGCGGACCAGCTATACCCAGGCCGACGTCACCGAATTTGCCCGCGCGATGACGGGCTTTACGATTGCGGGTCTGAACCGGGGGCCGATTGCGCGGCTGGCGGGAACGGGCGGGGCGCCCGGCGATTTCGTGTTTGCCGGCGCTATCCACGAACCCGGCGAGCGCATCATCATGGGCAAGCGCTATGGCCAGAGCGGGGAAGCGCAGGCGCAGGCCGTGCTCAACGATCTGGCGGTTCATCCCGCGACCGCACGGCACATCGCGACCAAGCTTGCGCGCCATTTCGCCGACGACACCCCACCGCCCGCGATGGTCGCGCGGCTGGAGGCGGCGTTCCTGCAATCAGGCGGCGATTTGCCGACCGTTTACCGCACGATCATTGCTTCGCCCGAGGCATGGGGCCCTGCGTCCGCCAAGTTCAAGTCGCCCTGGGAATGGGGGCTGTCGTCGATGCGCGCGCTGGGACTTCGCCAGGTGCCCGCGCAGCAAGTCACGGGGATGCAACTGCAATTGGGCCAGCCAGTCTGGCGCCCCGGATCGCCGGCGGGGTTCGATGACATCGCCGGGGCCTGGGCCGGACCGGATGCAGTGATGCGCCGCGTCGAAGTCGCGCAGCGTATCGTCCAGCGGGCAGCACCGGGGGTTGACGCCCGCGCGCTTGCGCCCAAGTTGTTCCCAGCGGCGCTTTCTTCAGCGACGCGAGACGTTCTTGCCAATGCCGACAGCCCGGAGCAGGCGCTTGCGCTGTTGCTGGTAGCGCCTGAGATGATGCGGAGGTAATATAATGATTAATCGTCGTTTTTTTCTGACAGCCGCCGCAACAACCGCTGCGATTGGCATGGTGCCGCGCCTTGCCTTTGCCAAGGCCGCGACCGATCGGCGCTTTGTTTTCATTATCCAGCGCGGTGCCGCCGACGGGCTCGGTACGCTTGCTCCGGTCGGCGATCCGGCGTTTACGGCCGCGCGCGGAATATTAGCGCAGGATTTCGCAAATGCGCCGCGGCTTGACGGCATGTTCGCGCTCCACCCTGCGCTTGGTCGGATTGCGGGGCTGTATCAGGCGAAACAGGCGCTGTTCCTCCACGCAACCGCCTCCCCCTATCGCGATCGCAGCCATTTTGACGGGCAGAATGTGCTCGAGACAGGGTCGGCGGGTGCGTATCAGGTGAAGGACGGGTGGCTCAATCGGCTGCTTGCTGCACTCCCGGCGGAAGAGGCAAAGGCGATTGCGGTTGCGGTGACGGTGCCGCTGGCGCTGCGGGGCCAGCGCGATGTGGCGTCCTATGCGCCGTCCGCGCTGCCCGATGCGGACGACAATCTGCTTCAGCGGGTGGCGATGCTGTATGAGGGCGATCGCCAGCTTCACGCGCTGTGGAGCGAGGCTATGGCGACGCGCGCGCTGACCGCCGATATGGCGCCGAATGGCGCGGCGATGGCGGCACGCGGCGGCGCGGGCGGTGGCGCGGGGC
>DHHS01000179.1 GCA_002403415.1 Sphingomonas sp. UBA4766
GGCCGCGCCCGCCGGTCCATGCAGGGTGCGACTTCGGGTCGATCTCCAGTGTCATCAGATCGCCTTCCTTGCCCCAGGTCGTACGCGTTTGATAGCTGGTGCCATCGGTCATCTGCACGGTGATGAAATGATAATCGGGGTGGATGTTCTTCTTGGCCATCTGATGTCTCCATAATGGCTGGTGCCGACCAGCCGGGAAGCGCGGGCCGCTAACACGCACGCGCCGCCAATGCAACGCCGCAATCGCTTACCAACCGGTCGGCTTGCCTTTATTCTGATCGTCGAGCCATGCCTTGAGTGGGGCGAAATATTCGGCCATCGCCGCGCCCGAAATCTCCCGGCTGCCAGTAAAGGCTTCCAATGCTTCGGGCCACGGCTTTGATTGGCCTAACTCCAGCATCGCGTTGAGCTTAGCGCCCACGTCCTTGTTGCCATAGAACGAACAACGATGGAGCGGTCCCTTCCACCCCGCTTGATCGCAGGCCGCCTTGTAAAACTGGAATTGCAGCAACCGCGCCAAGAAATAGCGGGTATAGGGCACTTGCGCCGGAATATGATATTTGGCGGCCGCATCGAACCGCGTCTCGTCGCGCTCAACCGGCGGCTTGATCCCCTGATATTGCAGGCGCAGCGCGTCCCATGCGACTTGATAGTCGGTGGTGCGAATCCCGCCCGAAAACACGCCCCAGCGCCATTTGTCGACCAGCAAGCCAAAGGGCAGAAATGCAACCTTGTCCATCGCCTGACGCAACAACAGGCCAATGTCCTTTCCGTCCTTTGGGTCCTCGCTCGGCACCTTGGCGGGATGGAGCAGCTTGATGTCGACCAGATATTGCGGCGTTATCGAAAGTGCGACAAAATCGCCAATCGCCTCGTGAAAGCCATCATTGGCGCCGTTTTTGTAGAGGAACGGCTGCGCCTTATACGCGCGCTGATAATAATTATGGCCGAGTTCATGGTGGATGGTGATGAAGTCGTCGCTGTTGACCTTGGTGCACATCTTGATACGCAAATCGTCCTGATTGTCTATGTCCCAGGCAGAGGCATGGCACACAACTTCACGGTCGGCGGGTTTTACAATCTGTGATCGCGCCCAAAAGCTGTCGGGCAACGGCGCGAGGCCCAGCGAGGTGTAGAACCCCTCGCCAATCCGGACCATCTTGACCGGATCATCGCCTCGCGCTGCCAGCAATTCGCCAATGTCAAAGCCCAGCTCGCCTGCCCCCTCTGGCGCGACCAGGTCATAGATATTACCCCATTCCTGCGCCCACATATTGCCAAGCAAATCGGCGCGGATCGGCCCGGTCTTGGGCTGGATCGTGTCGCCATATTTCGCGTTGAGCTTCGCGCGGGTATAGGCATGCAGCGCCTTGTAGAGCGGTTCAACATCGCGCCACAATTTGTCGGTGAGCGCGCCAAAAGCCTCCGGGCTCATGTCATAGCCGGAGCGCCACATCGCGCCGACATCGCGGTATCCAAGCTCGCGCGCGCCTTGGTTGGCGATCCCGACGACGCGGGTGTAATCGTCGCGGGCGGGCGCGCCGACATTGTCGTGCCAACTTGTCCACATTTCGCTCAGCTTGCCGGGATCGCGCACCGTGCCCATCGCGGCTTCGATGTCGGAGCCGTTGATCGGCTTCCCATCGAGCGTCCCCCGCCCCTTGCCATAGGCCGAACCCATTTTCGTGGTCAGCGTGGCGAGCGTCTCGGCCGACCCGGCGGTGGTCGGTGCGGGCAGCGTGATGCTCCCGCGCAGCAGATCGAGCTTGCGCTTCTGATCGCCCGACAATCCCGCGACCTTTTGCAGCTTGGCGGCGTCGAGCGCGAGCTGCACTTGAAAGGCAGTAAACTCGGCACTGCTCTTGGCGGCGAGCGCATCGGTATCGTCGGTGATATAGGTTGCGTTGATCCACTGAATCCGCGCGGCATCAAGCGACAGCGCGTCGAGCTTGGCTTCCGCATTTTTCAGGAACGCATCGACATCGGCGATCGTTGGTGCGGGCGCAGCAGTCGCAGGCGCGGCAATTCCTGTCGTCGCGAGCAGGGTTGCACAAATGAGGCGGCGGATCATGACAGGCTCTCCGATGATTGGGTTGGCGCTACTGTGCCGCCCGCCCCGGTCGCGTCAAGTAGCGAGGAAATCGGCGATCGCCATGCCCAGGTCGGGCTTGGCAACGGCGCTCATATGGTTACCCGGCACGGCTTGATACCGGGCATTGGGCAGCGCCTGCGCAAGCGCCTCGGCCGACCCATTGTCGCGGTCCTCCTCGCCACACAGCACCAGCACCGGGCGGTCGATCGCCGCCAGTTCGGCGTCGGTGCTGGGCACGAAGGTGTCGAGGATATGGACCAGCGCCTTGGGATCACCGCCGCTGCTTTTCAGAAAGGCCTCGGCGAAGAATTCGGGCGATCCGCGCTCAAAGGTGCCGCCATGCGTCAGTACGCGGCGAAAGAAATCGACGCGCCGTGCGGTGTCGGTGACGCCCTGATACCCCATGCCCGAAATCACGCTGCGCCGAGGCGTCGCGCCCATGATGATCATCCGGATCGCGGTGCGCGCGCCCAGCGAGTAGCCGACCAGATCATAATCGGTCAGCCCCAGATGCGCGATCAGCGCCAACCCGTCGCTTGCCAGCACATCGGGTGGATAAGCGGCGGCATCATGCGGCTTCGCGCTGGTCCCATGCGCGCGCAGATCGGGCATGATGACACGGAAGCCGCGCGCGGCGACCGCATCGGCATGGCCGTATCTGATCCAATTGGTTTCGGCGTCGGAGAAAAAGCCGTGGAGCATCACCACGGGCCGCCCCACCCCGACTTCGCGCCATACGAGATTGGCGCCATCGAAACTGGCGAAATTGTGGCTTGGCACGTCGGTCATCGTTCCTTCGCCCTTTCCCAACGGGCAACCAGCGACGGATAGCTGTCGCAGCGGTCGCGCGGCAAGGCGCGGGTGTCCAGCCACACCTCATTGATCGTCTCCGCGCCGAAATGGCTGATGGGCACAAAGCCTGATGAATCATCAAGGCTGCCAACGGTCAGGTCCATCTTGGCCGCGTCGGGATAGGCAAAGCCGAGCGGGGTGCCGCAAGTCGCGCAGAACGGGCGCTGTGCGATCGGTGACGAAGCATACCAATCGGGCTCGGTCGACCACGACACGCTCGCCTTCTCGACGCCGACGAACGCCGCCGCGACCCCGCCCGTCGCGCGCTGGCACATCCGGCAATGGCACAGATAGGCCTGGCGGCTTTCGATCTGTGCTGAATACCGGATACGCCCGCATTGGCAGCCACCGGTTACGGTCTCGCTCGCTTCGGCCATTTTACCCCCAGTGTTGGTTGCTATCGCTCAAGATAGCGGGAAATGGGTCTCCTGCAACGGTCACCATCGGCGCGCCGGGGGCGTTCCATCGGAACAGCGTGACATGCCACCCGCCCGGAATATGCCGTGATCGATCGATGATGCCGTCCGCCCCGCACGCCCGTGCCGCATCGGCATTGCGCCACGACGGCGGTTCCTGCCCCGCTGCCAGCGCCGCGCGCCAATTCGCGTTGGAGTCCTTGCGGTCGATGCCCAAGGCAGCGCACGCCGCCTCATCGCGCTGATCGAGGACATCGGCCTGCCCCAGCTCGAGCGGCACGATCATCCGCGCAAGGCCATCCTCGCGCATATAGCCCGATACCGCGATATAGGCCCATTCGGGATTGCAGGTCAGGTAGAGCGCCGACTGGCCGAGCCGGTGATAGCGCCCGGCGCTCGCCGGTCCTGGCGGGGCCAGCACGCTATCGATCCGACTAGCGAGGATCGCGCGATAGAATCGCCCGGAAATCGTCAGCAGCGGGATCGTCGACCCCGCCAAGTGATTACGCAGCCTTTTTCAGATGGCGCCGCCCCAGCAACTCGGCGATCTGCACCGCGTTCAGCGCTGCCCCTTTGCGCAGATTGTCCGACACGCACCACAGCACCAGCCCGTTGTCCACCGTCGGGTCTTCGCGCACCCGGCTGATGAAAGTCGCATAATCACCAACGCATTCGGTGGGGGTCACATAGCCGCCATCCTCACGCTTATCGATCAGCATAACGCCCGGGGCCTCACGCAGGATGCTCTGCGCTTTCTTGGCCGAAATCTCGTTCTCAAACTCGATGGTGATCGCCTCGCTATGCCCGACGAACACCGGCACCCGCACGCACGTGGCGACGACCTTGATCTTGGGATCGAGGATCTTCTTGGTCTCTACCACCATCTTCCATTCTTCCTTGGTGAAGCCATCATCCAGGAAGCTGTCGATATGCGGGATCACGTTGAACGCGATCTGCTTGGTGAATTTCTTCGGCTCGTTGGGATCGCCGACAAAGATGTTGCGCGCCTGTTCGAACAGCTCGTCCATCCCCGCCTTGCCCGCGCCCGAAACCGATTGATAGGTTGAGACGATCACGCGCTTGATGCCGGCTGCATCGTGGAGCGGCTTCAGCGCCACCACCATCTGGGCGGTCGAGCAATTGGGGTTGGCGATGATGTTGCGCCGTCGATAGCCGTCGATCGCGTGCGGGTTAACCTCAGGCACGATCAGCGGAACATCGGGGTCCATGCGGTAGAGCGAGGCATTGTCGATGACCGTGCACCCAGCGGCGGCAAAGCGCGGCGCGTGGAGCTTTGACCCCTCGCTCCCGATCGCGAACAGCGCCATGTCCCAGCCTGCAGGGTCGAAATGTTCAATATTCTGAACCTTGAGCATCCGGCCCGTGTCGCCGAATTCGATCTCGTCGCCCTGGCTGCGCGAGGACGCCAGGACCGCCAGCTCGCTGATCGGGAATTCCCGTTCCGCAAGGATGTTGAGCATTTCCCGCCCAACATTGCCCGTCGCGCCTGCGACCACCACCCGATACCCGTTCATTCGACCAGATCCTTGTCAACACTATTGTGCCGCTGACTTAAGCCCCCCGCCCGCTTTGTCCAGTATCCCAGCCTATTTCCGCGCGGGCATCCGCCGATCGAGGAAATCGAGAATCGTCGTCCACAGATGCTGGCTGATGCCCGGGCCGCCGACGCGATGTGTCTGGCCGGGATAGAACATCATTTCGAACGGGCGGGCCTCGCGCTGCATCTTGGTGGCAAAGGCGGTTGCATTGGTGAACACGACATTGTCGTCGGACATGCCGTGGATCAGCAGCAGCGGATCGGTAATCTTGGCGGTATCAGCGAGCGCGTTCGATGACGCATAGCTTGCCGGGTCGGTGCGCGGATCACCCAGATAGCGCTCGGTATAATGGGTGTCATAAAGCTCCCACTTGGTCACCGGCGCGCCCGAAATTCCGGCGGCGAACACGCCGGGCGCTGCTTCCAGCATCTTGATCGTAAGGTAGCCGCCATAGGACCAGCCGTTGATCGCAATCCGTTTTGCGTCAACGAACGGGAGGGTCTTCAGAAAGGCCGCACCCGCCAGCTGATCGGCTACCTCCACCGTGCCCATCGCGTGGTACAGGTGATCCTCAAACACCTTGCCCCGGTGATAGGAACCGCGATTGTCGATCTGGAAATAGATATAGCCCCGGCTTACCAGATATTGCGGCAATGCGCCGTTCCACGCCCGCGTCACCTGTTGCCCCGTGCCAGGCCCGCCATAATGCTGATAGAATACGGGATAGGTTTTGCCGGGCTCCAGCTTCGGCGTGATCATTTCCCAATATAGTTCGGTCCCGTCCGCCGCCTTGATCGTGCCGAATTTGCGTTCCTGATGATCGCGCAGAAACGGGAAATAGGGATGCCCCTCGCGCACAGCATTTTCGTTGATCCAGCGCAGCCGTTTGCCGTCGGCGTCGGCCAGATAAAGCTGCGTCGGCTGCGTCGGGCTGGAACGCGCGACGATCACCCGCCGGGCCGCGGCATCCATGGTGGCGCCGTGCCACCAGCCGCTTTCGGTCAGCCGGGTGACCTGCCCCGGCTTGGTGATATCGACTGTGTAGAGATGCTGTTCGAGGAATCCGTCCTTGTTGCCGGTGAAGAACAGCCGCCCCTTGGTTTCGTCCACGCCGACCAACGCCTGCACCACCCATTCGCCGCTCGTCAACGGGGTCCATTTGCCACCCTTATAGTGGTAAAGATGACCAAAGCCGGTTCGTTCCGATCGCCAGATCAGCGATCCGTCCCTCATCGGTTGATAGGCGTCGCTTAGGTTGATCCAGCTCCGGGCGCCGGCCTTTTCGGTGAACATTATGCTTGCCCGGCCGGTCGCGGGGTCGACACTCAGCATATCGAGCGTTTTCTGGTCGCGGCTCTGGCGCTGGACGAGCAGCGTCTTGCCATCCGGCGTCCAGTCGACACGGGCAAGGTAGATGTCGGGATCGGGGCCCAGATCAACCTTTACGCGCGCGGTCCCGTCGGGCTTCATCACATATAGCTCGACCAGCGCATTGGGCGTGCCCGCCGCCGGATAGCGCTGATCGACCACGCGGGTGCCGTCGGCACCAATCGCCGCGCGGGTGACGATGCCGACCGGTGCTTCGTCAAACCGCTCGACCGCGATAAGCTTCTCATCGGGAGACCACCAATAGCCGGTGCGGCGGTCCATCTCTTCTTGCGCGACGAATTCGGCCTCACCCCAATGGACCGTGCCGCCGCCGCTTTGCGTCGCCATCCAGGAGGCCGCACCGCCGATCGGTTGCACGAACAGATTCTGGTCGCGCACAAAGCTGACAAAGCTTCCCTTGGGGCTGACCACCGGGTTCAGTTCGCTTTCCGGGCCGTTGGTGAGTGGCACCACGCTTCCGTCGAGTTTTGCGAGATAGAGATCGCCATCGAGCGGCACCAGAATCGCCTTGGCATCGGGCGTCCAGTCATACGCGACAATGCCCTTAGTCCCCCCAATGCGCGCGCGTTCGCGCTGCATCTTTTCGGCCTCCGACAATTCGGCGCCCGAGCCAATCGCTTTGGAATCAACCAGCATCCACTCGCGGCCCGTCTGGGTATCGAGTGCCCACAGATCGAACCGGTCGCGCTCATCGGCGCGCGGGCGCAGTGACGTGAGCAACCGCCCATCGGGCGACAGCTTCAGCCCGCGTGGTTGCGACCCCGACAGATCGGGGCTGCCGAACAGCCGTTCGAGCGTCAGTTTCGGCGGCGCATCAGCAGCCATAGCGGGCATCGCACTCATACTCAGCACAAGCGCTGCCAGCCAAAATCGCTGCATATTCAAACTCCCGGACCGATTGATGCATTGCTCGCTTATCGCGGGGCGATGCGCGCACGTAAAGGGGGCGCCGGATCGCGCCGACGCCCTCGTTTCGATACTTGAGGAAGCGTTTGGAGCTTATTCGCTCTTGGTGTCGCGACGCTCGGCGATGCGCGCCGACTTGCCGCGGCGACCGCGCAGATAGTAGAGCTTGGCGCGCCGCACCACGCCCTTGCGCACCACTTCGATGCTGTCGATGTTGGGCGAGTATAGCGGGAAAACGCGCTCAACGCCCTCTCCGAACGAGATCTTGCGCACGGTGAAGTTACTGCCCATGCCCTTGTTCGACCGCGCAATGCACACGCCTTCGTAATTCTGGACGCGGGTACGCTCGCCTTCCACAACCTTCACGCCGACTTTCAGCGTGTCGCCGGGGCGGAATTCGGGGATCTTCTTCGCTTCAAGAAACTTGGCGATGTTTTCGGCTTCAATCTGCTGGATGATGTTCATCTCAGTCTTCCTTCGTCTGTTGCCGCGCACCAGAGGGAGGTTGAACCCGAGCGTCCTCATAACGCTCCCAAAGGTCCGGCCTCCTTAGCCGTGTATCGGTCTCGGACTGTGACTTGCGCCACGCCGCGATCCTCGCATGATCCCCCGATCGCAGCACTTCGGGGATCGTGCGCCCTTCCCATTCATAAGGTCGGGTATAGTGCGGATATTCGAGGAGGCCGCTTTCGAAGCTTTCCTCGATCCCGCTGGAAGACGCGCCCATTACGCCGGGTAGCAGCCGAATGCAAGCGTCAAGCAGAACCAGCGCGCCAATCTCGCCGCCCGATAATATGTAGTCACCGATCGAAACCGGCTCGACGCTTCGTGCCTCGAACAGGCGTTCGTCAAATCCTTCAAAACGACCGCACAGAATGATGGCGCCGGGGCCCGCTGCAAGCTGGCGAACGCGGGTCTGGGTCAGCGGTCCGCCGCGCGGCGTCATGACAAGGACCGGGCGACCATCCATGACGCTATCGACCGCAGCCGCCACGATATCGGCGCGTAGCACCATCCCTGCCCCGCCCCCCGCCGGGGTATCGTCGACAGTCCGGTGCTTGTCGGTCGCGAAGTCGCGAATGTTGACCGCGTCGAGCGACCATTTCCCCTCGGCGAGCGCCCGTCCCGCGATCGACTGGCCCAGCGGGCCGGGGAACATGTCGGGGTATAGGGTAAGGATGGTGGCGGCGAAGCCCGCGCCTCCCCCTGCCGAGTTGGCAGGATCACTCACGGTGCGTCAAAGTCTGGGTTGAGGATCAGCCGCACGTCATCCCATTCGGGCACGGCTTCTACCCGCAGCGGGACCATGAAGCGCGCCCCGCCGGGACGCTCCACCTCAATCACATCGCCCGCGCCAAAATTCTCGATCTTGACCACACGCCCCACGAGCTCGCCCGCCGGAGTGACGACCGTCAGCCCCAGCAAGTCGGCATGGTAATATTCGCCTTCCTCCAGCGGGGGCAGTGATGACCGGGGGACCGTCAGTTCGGTGCCGCGCAGCGCTTCGGCGGCGTTGCGATCGCCTATCTCGGCAAAGCGAGCAATCGCACAATTCGTCCCGTCGCGCAGGGACTTGGGCGTAAGCGCGCCCCCGTTGAAGCTTTTGTAGCGTGCCAAGTCGTCGGTAAAAACTTTCAGCCGCACTTCCCCCGTTATGCCATGCGCGCCGATGACTACGGCAAGCGTAACGGGGGCATTGCTGCGCATTTAGGCGTCGGCCGCAGGCGCTTCTTCGCTTGCCGCTTCTTCGGCGGGTTCCTCGGTCGCCGGTTCGGCTGCAGCAGCGGCTGCCTGTGCAGCGGCCTCCGCCGCGGCTTCCTCGGCTGCGCGCAGCTTCTCTGCCCGTTCCTCGGCGCGCTCGGTCGCCTTTTCACCGGGCTTACCCTTGTTGGGGTTATTGCGCGCGGGGCGTTCCTTCACCCCAAGTACGTCGAGGAAACGTGCGACACGGTCGGTCGGCTGCGCGCCCATCTTCAGCCAGTGCGTTGCGCGCTCGGTGTCAAGCTTGATCCGCTCCGGCGAATCCTTGGCGAGCAGCGGGTTGTAGGTCCCGATCTTCTCGATGAAGCGGCCATCGCGGGGGCTGCGCGCATCGGCGACGACGACACGGTAATAAGGGCGCTTTTTCGAACCGCCGCGCGACAAACGAATGCTGAGTGACATTAAACTTCCTTCTTGTTGATGGGTGGTTGACGGCCTGTGCCGTTATTTCTTCTTGTTGATGAAATTTTCGAACCCCGGGGGCATTTTGGACCCGCCAAGCCCCGGCAAGCCACCGCCTGCCTTGCCCATCAGGTCACTAATGTCCGGGCTGCCAAGCGCACCCCCGATGCCGCCCAAGCCGCCGCCCTTGCCAAGCATGGCCATCATGCCCCGGATTCCGCCCATTTTCTTGAGCTTCTTCATGGCGCCTGCCATTTCCTGATGCATTTTGAGCAGCTTGTTCACGTCCTGAACGGTCGTGCCGCTGCCCTTGGCGACGCGGATCTTGCGTTTTGCGTTGAGCAATTCGGGCTTTGCGCGCTCCTTGGGCGTCATCGAGCCGATCATCGCATCCATGCGAATGAGGGCGCGATCATGTCCGCCGCCGGCCAGCGCGGCCTGAGCCTTTTTCATGCCCGGTATCATCCCCGCCAGAGCACCCAGCCCGCCCATGCGCTGCATCTGCGCCAGCTGGCTGCGCAGGTCGTTCATGTCGAACTGACCCTTTTCGAGGCGTCGAGCCATCCGCTCGGCGTCTTCGACCTGAATAGCCTCGGCGGCTTTTTCAACCAGGCTGACGACATCGCCCATGCCCAGGATGCGTCCGGCGACGCGACCGGGGTGGAACGCCTCGATCGCGTCCATCTTTTCACCGGTGCCTGCAAATTTGATCGGCTTGCCGGTGACCGCGCGCATCGACAAAGCCGCCCCGCCGCGCGCATCACCATCCATGCGGGTCAGCACCACGCCGGTCAGTGGCACTTGCTCGGTGAAACTCTGCGCGACATTGACCGCGTCCTGACCCGTCAGCGCGTCGACCACGAGCAGGATTTCGTGCGGCCGCGAAATATCGGCAATCGCCCGCATTTCGTCCATCAACGCCTGATCGACGTGGAGCCGCCCGGCGGTGTCGAGCATCAGCACGTCAAAGCCCTGAAGCCTGGCGGCCTGCATTGCGCGTTTGGCGATCTCCACCGGGCGTTGTCCCGCGACGATAGGCAGTGTCGCAACCTCGGTCTGGGTGCCCAGCGTTGCCAGTTGCTCCTGTGCTGCAGGGCGATTGACGTCGAGCGACGCCATCAGCACCTTCTTGCCGTCGCGCCCGCCCTGCCCCTTGCTCAGCCGTTTCGCGAGCTTGGCGGTCGTCGTGGTCTTGCCCGATCCTTGCAGCCCGACCATCATGATGACGGCGGGCGGTGTCACGTCCAGTTCAAGCCCTGCTTCGCCGCCGCCGAGCATCTCGGTCAGTGCGTCGTTGACGATCTTGACGACCTGCTGCCCAGGCGTGACCGAGCGCAGCACATTTTGCCCCACCGCCTGTTCTGTCACCCGGTCGACGAAATCGCGCGCGACGGGCAAGGCAACGTCGGCTTCGAGCAGGGCGACACGCACTTCGCGCATGGCCGCGCGCACATCGGCCTCGGTCAGCGCGCCACGACCGCGCAGGCGGTCGAATACGCCGCCAAGCCGGTCGCTCAAATTGTCAAACATGGTTCGCGCCGAACATCAAACACCCTCGTCAGTCGCTGCTCATCGGAATAAACGCAAAATAAGCTGGCGGACGAAACCTCGTCGGCCAGCTTTGCCCCGCAGGGCATGGATCTTGCGCTTTCGAATGAAAGCAGGGCCGATTTGATAGCGCAATCATCATGCTTTTGCAACCATGCGGCTTAAGCCTGTCTTGAGGGCTGATCCGGCATGACAAGCACATGATGACGCATCCGCCACAATCCCGTATTCCCGCAAACGAGCCTTCGAGCGAGAAGCCGCCATCCGCTGCACCTGATCGGCTGGGTCGGCTCATCACCATTGTTGCGACGGCGATGTTCGTGGCCACCGGCGGCGCGGCGCTATCGATGTTGTTTGACGCAACCGGGGGGATATCAGTCGATCGGGTGCTGTTAATCGCGCTCCTGCTCAATATCGCGCTGATCCTGTTCGGGTGGCGGCGCGATTCGGCGATTCGCGAGGCGGCTTTACTGAACGCGGCGGCGGAGGCGCGCGCGCTGGCGCAGGCGACCCGTGATCCGCTGACCGGTCTGGTCAATCGTCGCGCGCTGGTGGAGGATGGCTGCGCAATGATCGCGCAGGCCAAACGCCGCTATAAGGCAGTGGCGCTGTTGATGGTCAATATCGACCAGTTCCGGCGCATCAACCACTACCACGGTCACGCGATTGGTGACGCCTTGCTCCGCGAGTTCGCCGACGCGATTGCGGTGGTGGCGCCTGCGGGCGCGCTGCTCGCACGGCCCGGTGGCGACGGCTTTGCCTGTGCCGTGCTGTTCGATCCCGCCGTGCCGCAAACGGTCGATCGGCTCGCCGAACGGCTGATGTCGCGCATGGCAACGCCGTTTACGATCGCCGGGCTTGAGCTCCATCTCAGCGCGTCGATTGGCGTTGCGCGCACCGATGCCGATAACCCGACCATCGAAGCCTTGCTCCGCAGCGCCGACATCGCGCTTGGCGCGGCCAAGGCGGCAGGCGGGCGTCAGACCATCTGGTTCGATGCGTCGATGGAACGCGCGCTTCAGGCGCGGGCCGATATCGCCGACGGACTACGCCGTGCCATCCCTGCGCGTGAGATCATCCCCTATTTCGATCCGCAGATCGACCTGGCGACCGGCCAGCTAATCGCGTTTGAAATGCTCGCCCGTTGGAACCATCCGAAGCATGGCATCATCACCCCCGAAAGCTTTATCGCCATTGCCGAGGAAACCGGTGCGATGAACGAGCTGTCTTTTGCTCTCATGCGCCATGCCCTGGTCGAAGCACGCGATTGGGCGCCGGGGCTGAAGCTGTCCGTCAACATCGCACCCAGCCAGATCGGCGATGCCCGATTTGCGCAGCGCTTGCTTCAGCTTTTGACCGAAATCGGGTTTCCGGCGGATCGACTTGAAATCGAAATTACCGAAGCCGCACTTTTTGCCGATCTCGCCATGGCGCAAACGGTGATTGCCAGTCTGAAAAATCAGGGGATCGGGATCGTCCTTGACGATTTCGGTACGGGCTATTCCTCGCTTGCACATTTGCGGGCTTTGCCGTTTGACCGGCTGAAGGTCGACCGTAGCTTCATTGCCTCCATCAACGACAGCGGCGATAGCGCCGCCATCGTCACCGCTATCGTCCGGCTGGGCGAAAGCCTAAACCTCGCCATCACGGCCGAGGGGGTGGAGAATGCGCCGACGGCGGCGCGGATGCAGGCCATGGGGGCGTCGCGCGCGCAGGGCTATCATTATGGCAAGCCGATGAACGCCGCACAGACCCGCGCGGTGCTGGCGCAGCGGCATTTGTTGCGGCAAGCGTCGGCGCTCGACATGGCCGAACAGTCGGCCAGGGTGCGGCAATCGGCGTGATGTGGACTTAAGCGCCCACCCCGCCTAGAGGATCGGCAATGAACACCGCCGCTGTGCCATGCGATCCGACAATCATCACGCTTGGTTGTCGCCTGAACCTTGCCGAGAGCGAAACGATCCGCGCGATAAATGCCGGTCGGGCGGTGGTGGTGGTTAATAGCTGTGCGGTGACCAATATGGCGGTCGCACAGACCCGCGCCGCGATCCGCCGAGCCCGGCGTCTTCACCCGGAAGCGGAACTGACCGTTACGGGGTGCGCCGCGCAGATCGACCCGGCCGGGTTTGCAGCGATGCCCGAGGTTGACCGAGTAATTGGTAATGCCCAAAAGCTCGATCCCGCCGCTTGGGGCGCGACCGAGCCTGTCGTGGTCGAGGACATTATGGCCGTGCGCAAGACTGCGCCGCATCTGGCGGTAAGCTTTGCCGATCATGTGCGTGCGTTTGTCGAGGTGCAGAATGGCTGCGATCACCGGTGCACCTTTTGCGCGATTCCTTTTGGGCGGGGGAATAGCCGTTCGGTGCCCGCAGGCGCGGTGATCGACCGGGTGGCTGCGCTTGTCGATGCCGGGCACCGCGAAGTCGTGCTGACGGGTGTTGATTTGACCAGCTATGGCCCCGATTTACCAGGCACGCCCAGTCTGGCGCTGCTCGTCGAGCGGATTTTGCGGCACGTGCCGGGGTTGGAGCGGTTGCGGCTATCC
This sequence comes from Sphingomonas sp. UBA4766, assembly GCA_002403415.1. Classification (GTDB taxonomy): domain Bacteria; phylum Pseudomonadota; class Alphaproteobacteria; order Sphingomonadales; family Sphingomonadaceae; genus Sphingomonas. The sequence continues at coordinate 13,471 of DHHS01000179.1, forward strand.
TCGCTCGATTCGATCGAGATTGATGATCGGCTGCTTGCGTTGTTGACGGGGGAAGCGCGGGTGATGCCGCATGTGCATTTGTCGCTTCAGGCGGGCGACGACATGGTGCTGAAGCGGATGAAGCGCCGTCACGTTCGTGCGGATTCGGTTCGGCTGGTCAACCAGCTCAAGGCTGCGCGCTCCGATATCGCAATCGGCGCGGATCTGATCGCCGGTTTTCCCACCGAGGATGCGAGTATGTTCGCCAATACGCTCGCGCTGATCGACGATTGCGACATCGTCCATGCGCACATCTTTCCCTATTCACCCCGGATCGGCACACCGGCGGCCCGTATGCCGCAAGTAGCCGCCGATGTGCGCAAAGCACGTGCGGCAATGCTGCGCGAGGCGGCGGCGCGGCGGCGTGCCCGGTGGCTGCGCAGCCTGATCGGCTCGCGGCAGGCCGTGCTGGTCGAACGGCCCGGCACACGTGGCCATGCGGGCAATTTCGCCGAAGTCGCACTGCCCGCCGCCGCGATTGGCAGGGTGCAGGAAGTAACCATTACCGGTGTCACCGATGGCATGTTGATCGGTGCTGCAACCGCTGCAGCGGCCGCATGAGCAGTTGGCACGAGCGCCTGCTCGGCGGGTTCAAGCGCACGTCGGAGCGGTTGATCGGTAACCTGACCGGGCTTGGCGCCGGCCCGCTCGACCGTGCGACGCTTGACGAGATCGAGGAAGCGCTGATCGCGTCGGACCTTGGGCCCGGGATGGCAGCGCGCACCCGCGCGCGGCTGGCCAATGGCAGCTTTGAGCGCAATCTGGAGGAATTGGGTATCCGGCTGATCGTGGCGGACGAGATTGAGCAGGCGCTGGCCCCGGTGGCGCACCCCCTTGTCCGTCGGCCCGATGCGCGCCCGCACGTCATCCTTGTCATCGGCGTCAATGGGTCGGGCAAGACGACAACGATCGCTAAGCTCGCGCATCGCTTCACCAACGAAGGCCAGCGCGTGATGCTGGCCGCAGGGGACACGTTTCGCGCGGCCGCGATTGGTCAGCTTGCGACCTGGGCCGAGCGGATCGGCGTGCCGATTGTGCGTGGGGCAGAAGGCGGCGATCCGGCGGGGATCGTCCATGATGCCGCGCGTCAGGCCGTCGCTCAGGACATCGACGTACTGATCGTCGACACCGCCGGTCGCCTCCACAACAAGCGCGAGCTGATGGACGAGCTGGCCAAGATCAAGCGCACGCTGGGCAAGCTCGACCCCTCGGCACCCCACGATGTGCTGTTGGTGCTCGACGCGACCACCGGCCAGAATGCGCTCACCCAAATTGAGGTGTTTCAGGAAGTGGCGGGCGTGACTGGTCTCGTCATGACCAAGCTTGACGGCAGCGCGCGCGGCGGCGTGCTGGTGGCAGCAGCAGAGAAGTTTGGCCTCCCCATCCACGCGATCGGGCTAGGCGAGGGGATCGGCGATCTGCGCCCATTTGAGCCCCGCGAAGTCGCCCGCATCATCGCCGGCATCGACCGGCCGAGCGCATGACCGAATATCCCCCCGCCCCCTCTCGTCCCGTGCCGCACCCCGCGCTGCCGCTGATGCTCGATTACGGGCCACTGCTGGTGTTTTTCGTCATCTATCGGCTGAGCGATGTGTTTGCGGGGACACTCGCCTTCATGCTGGCGATTGTCGTTGCAGTCGCGGTGTCGCGGTGGCGGCTTGGCCGCGTGTCGCCGATGCTGTGGCTGTCGGCGATTCTGGTGATCGGCTTTGGCGGGCTGACGCTCTACCTTCATGATGAGCGGTTTATTCAATTCAAGCCGACGGTGATCTACGCGCTGCTCTCCATGCTTTTGTTTGGCGGGCTGTTTATGGGCCGCCCGCTGCTCAAATATCTGCTGGAGGCAGCTTATGAGGGCCTGAGTGATCGCGGCTGGATGCTCCTGTCGCGCAATTGGGCGATCTGGTTCGCGGCGATGGCGGTGGCGAATGAAGTGATGCGCGCGACGCTCAGCTTTGATGCGTGGTTATCGGCAAAGCTGTGGGGCGTGTCGATCGCGACTTTGGTATTTGCCGCTGCCAATGTGCCGATGCTGATGCGTCACGGGCTTGGCAGTGAATCGGCCCGCATCCCGCCGAAAGAGTAAGGGCCCCGCCGCCTTTGGCGAGGCCCGATCCCCTTCACCCCTGATCGGCGCGGGCAATGCCATTGCCGTCAAGATTCTGCGCGGCGAATTCCCAGTTCAGGATCTTGCCCGTCACCGCTTCGAGATAGCCGGGGCGGGCATTGCGATAATCGATGTAATAGGCATGTTCCCAAACATCGATCGTGAGCAGCGGGGTCATCCCCTCATAAGCGACCGGCGAGTCGGCGTCGTGGAGCGACGTGACCTTCAGCTTGCCGCCGTCGAGGACCAGCCAGCCCCAGCCGCTTGCGAAGTGGTTGGCGGATTCGGCGATCAGCGCCTTTACCAGCGCGTCGGTTGAGCCGAAATCGGCGTCGATCATTTCGGCCAGCTTGCCCGACGGCGCCTGATAATCGGGGGTCAGCGAGTGCCAGAAGAAGGTGTGGTTCCAGATTTGCGCCGAATTGTTGAACAGGCCCTTGTCGCCCTTTTCCTTGGCAACGCGGATCACTTCGGAGAGTTTTGCGCCCTCCAGCCCTTTTTCGGCCAGCATCCCGTTGGTCTTGTCGACATAAGCCTTGTGATGCTTGCCATGGTGGAAATCAAAGGTTTCGGCCGACATGGTCGGGGCAAGCGCATCCTTGGCATAGGGCAGCGGGGGCAGTTCGAAAGCCATCGGGTTTCTCCTGTTGTGGTCGCCGCTCAATTGGCCCCGCGCGGGCGTCTGCGCAAGGATTTAGCTGCCGCCGGGCAATAAATCATGGCGGCGCAGCGCGTGACGGAGCTGGTCATAGGACAGGCCCAGCGCTTCGGCGGTCGCGCGTTGGTTAAACCGGTGCTGGTTGAGCGCGCGGGAGAGCAGCCGCGCCTCAAAGGCGGCGACCTGCGTTTTGAAATCGGCGACCGCTGGCGCGCTTTCCGGTGCAGGATCGGCGTGCATGGGTTCCGCCTCTGTCGGTGCCGGATCGGTCCGTGCGGTGGCGACCTGCGGGCGATAAGGCGATTCGAACGGATCGAACTGGATCGCATCAATCGGGCCGACATCTTCCCAGCGATAGACCGCGCGCTCCACGACGTTGCGCAGTTCGCGCACATTGCCCGGCCAGCGATAGTCGAGCAGCGCATCGCTTGCGGCTGGCGTAAAGCCGGGCCAGTCCTCCCACCCCAGTTCCGACGCCATCCGCCGCCCGAAATGCTCGGCCAGCACCATGATATCGCCTGCCCGTGCGCGAAGTGGCGGCAAGGTCACGACCTCAAACGACAGCCGGTCGAGCAAATCGGCGCGAAACTCATGGCGATCGACCTTGTCGGGCAGATGCTCGTTGGTGGCGGCGACGATGCGCACATCGACGCGGACCGGTCGCGACGAACCGATACGCGTCACTTCGCCATATTCGACCGCGCGCAACAATCGTTCCTGCGCGCCCATCGACAGCGTGCCCAGTTCGTCGAGGAAAAGCGTTCCGCCATGCGCTTCCTCAAACCGGCCCTGCCGCGCCTTGGTGGCACCAGTAAAGGCGCCTGCCTCATGCCCGAACAGCTCGGCCTCAATCAGGGTTTCAGGCAGCGCTGCGCAATTCATGACGATCAGCGGCTGGTCCCAACGCGGCGACAGGCGGTGAAGCCGTTCTGCCACCAATTCCTTGCCGGTCCCCCGCTCGCCGATCACGAGCACGGGGCGGTCGAGCGCAGCGGCACGGCTGGCGCGCTCGAGCGCATCGAGAAAGGCACCCGACTGCCCAATGACCTGACTTTGACGATCCATTGCGAATGATTGGCGTCAAGTGCCAACACTTGGCAAGTTAATTCTATCTGAATGATGGGTGAACGTCACTTGTTGCGCCCAAAACAACGCAATTCTGTCAGTTTTGATAATTTGGCACGGTCTGTGCAGAGCTACCAGCAACTGCCGCAGGGCAGACCAACCAATTCGAGGGAGTGACCCAATGACCAAGTATCAGAACAACAGCCCGGCCAGCACGCTGCTCGCCATCGCGTTCACCTTCATCGTCGGCACCACGCTGATGTTCGGAGCGCTCGGCCCGGCACAGGTTCATAGCGCACAAGCCATCATCCCCGTTTCCGTCGCCTGATCCCCGGGCGGCCGAATGCCGGGGCGGCGCGCCCCTCGCTGCCCCGGCCCCTTAGTTTCCCCCGCTTATCCAAGGAGTATCCATCATGGGCATTTTTTCCCGAACCCGCGACATCATTGCCGCCAATGTCACCGATTTGCTCGACAAGGCCGAAGATCCCGCGAAGATGATCCGCATGATCATCCTCGAAATGGAGGAAACGCTGGTTGAAGTGCGCGCGTCGGCGGCACGCACCATTGCCGATCAAAAGGAAATGCGCCGCCATATCGCCAAGCTGGAAAAGCTCCAGGAAAGCTGGACCGAAAAGGCCGAACTGGCGCTGTCCAAGGATCGCGAGGATCTGGCGAAAGCGGCATTGGTGGAGCGTCAAAAGGCCGCCGACATGGCTGAACAGCTTGCCGCTGAAATCGCGGTGCTCGATGAAGCACTGCGCGGGTCGGAAGAAGACATCACCAAGCTGCAGAACAAGCTGCGCGAGGCGCGCACTCGACAGAATTCGATCGTCACCCGTCTGGAAAGCGCGAACAACCGCGTGAAGATGCGCGAAATCTACGCCGGGTCAAAGATGCAGGATGCGTTTTCGCGTTTTGACCTGATGGAGCGCCGGGTCGATCTGGCTGAGGGCCGCGCCGACGCCATGGGGCTGGGCGCCACCGCCAAGACGCTGGAGGAAGAGATTGCCGAGTTGAAGTCGAACGAAAAGGTCGAGGCTGATCTCGCCGCGCTGAAGGCGCGTATCGGCAAGGATAGCTGACATGAACGGCGAAGAAATCTTGGTCCCGATCTTTGTCGTGGGCATGCTCTTTATCGGGTTGCCCTGGATCGTCCTGCACTATGTCACCAAGTGGCGGCAGGCACCCAAGATCACCGACGAAGACGAAAAACTGCTCGACGAACTGTATCTCTTGGCCCGGCGGCTTGATGACCGGTTGGGCACGGTTGAGCGGATCGTCGCTGCCGACAATCCAGACTGGCGGCCAAGCGCCCCGCTTGCCGATACGCCAGACTTTGACAGAACACGGAGGAATTGAGCCATGAGTGCCAGCCGCACCAAATTCTATCTCGATAAGCAGAATGGCAAGGTGTTCGGCGTTTGCGCCGGCATTGCGGACTATACCGGCATCGACGTACTGCTGGTTCGCATCGGCACGGTGTTGCTGACGCTGGCGACGGGATGGGCGCTGATCGTCTATTTCGTGGTCGCCTGGGCCGCGCCCAACAAGCCCTATGGCTTGTATGAAAACGCCGATGATGCCCGCTTCTGGCAGGGCGTGCGCACCAATACCAAGCGGTCGACCGCCGAAGTGCGTTCAAAGTTTCGCGACATCGACCGCCGCCTCGCCGACATTGAGACAATGTACACCAGCCGCAACACGCGCCTTGCCGATGAAATCGACCGGCTCCGGTAGGCGCTGACCAGACCTGGGAGGGATTTATGAGTAACGGACAATTTTTCGTCCTCGCCATTATCGCCATGTCGACCTTGGGGTGGATGTTTACCAGCTGGGTTCGTGCCAAGCACGGTTACCCGGTGGAAAATGAATGGGGGGGCACTGTCCGCAAGAACCTCGATGAGGACATGACCGACGACTATCCCCGCACCGCCCGCACGATCGAGCTACTGACGACCGAAAACGAAAAGCTGACTGGTCAGATTGCCCGGCTGGAGGAACGGATCGCGGTGCTGGAACGGATTGCGACCGACCCTGCCGAGCGGATCACCCGCGAAATCGACTCGCTGCGCTGAGGAGCAAGGCCCATGGAAAAGATTGAGTTTATTCGCCTGCTCGCGCCGATGATCGCGATGGTTGGCATTGCGGGTGTGGTTGGCTGGGTGCTGACCACCTGGATGCGGATCAAAAATGGCTACCCGCTTGACGGCGGCTGGGGACAGGCAATCTATCCCAAGACCGATCTGGAAGCGATGGAGCGGATCAAGCTGCTGAGCCAGGAAAATGCCCAGCTTCGCGCCGAACTGGGGTCGATCAAGGACCGGCTCGGTAATGTCGAGCGCATTGTGACCGACAGTAGCCATGCGCTTGATCGTGAGATCGACGCTTTGCGCGGCCGCGCCAATTAAGAAGGATACACAATCATGTTCAGTCCCCTGTTAATCCCCATTCTCGGCATTTCCTGCGGGTTGCTGGCGATTTTCGGTGGCGTGGTGGTGCGGCCCTGGCTGCGGTTTCAGGAACGCAAGCTTGAAGTGGAAGCCGATCTGATGCGGTCGCGTGCCACGCTTGATGCGGCCCGCCATGAACGGCTGGAACAGCGGGTGGCGGTGCTCGAGCGGATCATCACCGACCGCGGCATGGGCCTGGCCGATGAGATTGAGCGGCTGCGCGACACGCCGTTGAACTAGACACTGCGGGCCACCGCCCGACAAGAAGGAGCCTGACACATGCATTGGGCAGAAATGGTTGTGGCGATTGTGTTGATCGTCACTGTGGGAAGGGTGTTGCAGGCGCGCCAAAGGGCGACGCGGGTCATTCATCCCGCCGAAGACACCCCCGAAGCGGCAAGACTGCGCGAGGAAGTCCGCGCGCTGAAGGAGCGGATCGCCGTGCTCGAACGCCTAGCCACCGACGATAACAGCAACAGTGCCCGGCTCGATCGCGAGATTGAGCGGCTACGTGACCGGAGCTGAGAGAAATGACTGACCCAACCTTGTATGTAACGCTCGCCGCCGCATCACTGGCGGGTCTGGCGATGGTGACTTTCGCGACGCTGGCGGGCTGGCGCGGCTGGCTGGCGCTCAAGCAGAAAGAGCTGGCGCAGCAGGGCGACCATGGCCCTGCCCCCGCCCTGCCCAGCGCCAGCGCACGCATCGAGATTGCCGACCTGCGCGAGCGGATCCGCAAGCTGGAGGCAATCGCAGCCGGGGTGGACCTTTAACCGCCACCCCGCTAGCGGCGAGGGCATGCAAATGCTCGATGACCTGCGCGAGGAATATGAATTTCTGGATGCCGATGACCGGTATCGCTTGCTGATCGATCTTGGTCGCGCACTGGAACCGATGCCGGACCCGCTCAAGACCGAAGCGACACTGGTGCGCGGTTGTTCAGCGTCAGTGTGGGTTTACCCGACCCGGCGGGATGATGGTGCGTTGCACTTCCTGGCGGACAGCAATGCGGCGATCACCAAGGGGATTATCGCGCTCGTCCTGTTGAGCGTGCAGGATCAGCCGCCCGCGGTGATTGCCGCAACCGATATTGAGGCGGCGCTTGCGCCCTTTGATCTGCGTAGTCAATTGAGCTCGAACCGGACGCAGGGGATTCCGAACATGATCGCGCTGATCCATGAAACGGCACGCCGGTATCAGGCGGCGTGATCGCCTAACCCCAGCCAGTCGATGAGCGTGCCAAGATCGCTTTCGGGCGTTGCCAGAGCATAACGGCCCGGCACACGTGCATTCGCAATGGTGATCGCTCCTCGCGGACAGACGCCCAAGCACCCGACCTCAACCACGCCCAACGTCGCCCGGCGAAACCGGCGGATGCCCAAATGCCGCCGAAGCGCGCGGGCCAGTCTTTCACGCCCCGACCGACCAAAGTGCGCTCCACAGCGTTTTGAACACCGCGCACACACCAAGACAGCGCCACGCCAGTGCGGCTTGATATAAGCGCTTAGTCCGGCCGCCATTGCCGATTCTCCTCGGCCACGCGCAGCACGTCATAGGCGGCCTGAATCGCCTGAAACCGGGCCGCGGCTTCGGCATCGCCGGGACGGACATCAGGATGATTGGCCTTGGCGAGCCGCCGCCAAGCGAGCCGCACTGCTTCGAAATCGGCGTCGGGGGTCAGCTCCAGCACGTCGAGCGCGCGCATTTCATCGCGCGAACGCGAGCCGTCGCCGGGCCCTGCCCAGCCATAATGTTTGGCCTCGGCAAAACCATTGGCGGCGCGGGTTTCGTCTGCCTCCCGCGCGGCGGCTTCTTCCGCGCTCAGCCCTTCGAAATAATTCCAGCCCGCATTATATTCGGCCGCGTGACGTTCGCAGAAATACCAGCGCTCGCGGCTGTTGGGCGATTTCGGGGCAGGGCAGCGTCCCGCCTCGCCACAGCCATGACGGTCGCACAAACGCACCTGTGTCGCCTCGCTGGACGCGCCATAGCTGCGCCAGCGGGGAAAGCCCCAATCATTGGACCGAGAGGAGGAACGCGCCATCCCCCATGCCATACCCATGTCGGCGACGCGTGCAACCGGACCTGAAGCCCATGGGCGCCAATTTTTTGCTCGCGTACCCCAGTCGGTTGGACCCCAACGATCCGGAAACGCCACGTAACCGCCACGATCATGCGGCACGCCCGCAATCGAAGGCGTTCGTTGCGGTGTGGTTGATCGCCGAGACACCCTTGCATTATTTCGCAAAGGCCCGCACCTAGCGCCACGGCCTGAAACATCTGAGGATTAGCGTGCAGCACTCACCCGATTTTCGCGCCAGCTGGCGTGCCGACCTTCCCGCTTCGATCGTTGTTGCGCTCGTTGCCCTGCCGCTTTGCCTTGGCGTGGCGCTGGCATCGGGGGCACCGCTGTTTTCCGGTTTGATCGCCGGGATTGTTGGCGGGATCGTGGTGGGAGCGGTGTCGCGCTCGCCGCTTTCGGTGAGTGGCCCTGCCGCCGGGTTGACCGTGATTGTTTTCGACGCGATCGAGGCCCTGCCCAGCTATCAGGTTTTTCTCGCTGCGGTCGTGATTGCCGGCGCACTCCAGCTTGCCTTCTCTTTCTCGCGCGCCGGCATTTTGTCGGAATTCGTGCCGTCATCGGTGATTACCGGGATGCTCGCCGCGATCGGCTTGATCCTAATCCTCAAACAGGTGCCCCATGCCGTCGGCTATGACGCCGATTATGAGGGGAGCTTCGAGTTTTTCGCCGCCGATGGCAGCAATACGCTGTCGACGTTCTGGGTAAGCGTGACACAGCTTATCACGCCCGGTGCTGTCGTGATCGGCGTGGTCAGTCTGTGTTTCCTGTTCTGGTGGGACAAGGCGCGGCCAAAGAACGGCCCGCTGCGCTTTGTGCCTGGTCCGCTGATCGTCGTGATGATCGGGGTGCTCGGCAATGCGCTTTTTACCATGATCCGCCCTGATTGGCATTTGGGCCCAAAGCATCTGGTGCAAGTGCCGATGGCAAGCAATTTCAGCGATTTTGCCGGGCTGCTTACATTTCCCGATTTTTCCGCGCTGGGCAATACGGCGGTTTGGACCACGGCGGTGACGCTTGCGATCGTGGCTAGTTTGGAATCGATGCTGAGCGTGAAGGCGGTTGACGAAATCGACCCCAAGCGGCGCACGACGGACAAGAACCGCGAATTGCTGGCGCAGGGGACCGGCAATGTCGTCTCGGGCCTGTTGGGCGGATTGCCCGTGACGTCGGTGATTGTGCGTTCCTCCGCCAATGTCGATTCGGGCGCCGAAAGCAAGCTGTCGACGATGCTGCACGGCTTCTGGCTGCTGGTGTCGGTCGCGCTGATTCCGGCGGTGCTCAACCTCATCCCGCTGTCGGCGCTTGCCGCCGTGCTCATCGCGACGGGGTATAAGCTGACCAAGCCCAAGCTGTTCATTGAACGCTATAAACAGGGGTGGAGCCAGTTTGTGCCGTTCGTCGTCACGGTGGTGGCGATTTTGTTCACCGATCTGCTTGAGGGGATTGTGATTGGGCTGGTGGTGGGCTTTGCCTTTGTCATCGGGCGCAATTTCCGCACCGCCATAACCTTTGCCCATGAAGGCGACGACTGCCTGCTGCGCGCGCGTCGCAATCTCTATTTCATGCACAAATATGAGCTGCAGCAAGCGTTGGAGCGCGTGCCCGATGGCGCCAACCTGCTGATCGATCTGTCATCGACCAACTATGTCGATCTCGACAATGTCGACATCATTAATGCGTTCATCAAAGGCGCGGCGTTTCGCAATATCCGGGTGCTGGTGCGGGGCGACATCGCCGACCGAACCGCGCCGCTCATCAATGCCCCGGCGGACGAGGTGCGCTTCATATGAGAAAATACAAGCAACTGCTGCTCGCCAACAAGGCGTGGGCGAACGAGCTGACCGACGAGAATCCGAAATTCTTTCAACGTCAGGCGGTGGGTCAGCGCCCCGATTTCCTGTGGATCGGTTGTTCAGACAGCCGGGTATCACCTGAACAAATGACGATGACGCCGCCGGGCGGCATGTTCATCCACCGCAATGTTGCAAATCTCGTCAATGACGGCGATCTTAACCTCTTGTCAGCGCTGCAATATGCGGTGCTGGTGCTCGAAGTGCGCCATGTCATTATCTGCGGCCATTATGGCTGCGGCGGGATTGCCGCGACGCTTGACGGCAACACCGATGGAGCGGTGGATCAATGGTTGGCGGGCGCGCGCCAGGTGCTTGCCGCGCATCAGGACGAAGTGATGGTGCATCAGAGCAGCGAGGAGCGTGTCAACCGCCTCGTCGAAGTGAATGTGCGCGATCAATTGGTTCGGCTGGCGCGCACGGAAACGGTGCAGACGGCCTGGGCGCGCGATCAGGATTTGTTCCTGCACGGCTGGGTCTATGACATTCGCGATGGCCATATCAAGCCTCTGGTCGAAATCGACCGCACGACACCGCTTGACAGCGTGCCGCGCCCCGACCGGGTACTGATGGGCAGTGTTGCCGAAAAGTCGCCAGGCAATTCGCCAGAGGATCTATAAGCCGGGTTCTGTTCACCTGTGCGCGGGGCACAGGTTTGGCGACCATTCCTCTAGGCCGTTCCTTGCGGAACGGCTCAAGCAACCAACCCGGGCGACGGGCCGAAACATGCCCTGTCGGCGAAACACCCACATGCCGCCCCTATTCGGTCTTGCTCCCGATGGGGTTTGCCCTGCCACGCCTGTTACCAGCCGCGCGGTGCGCTCTTACCGCACCCTTTCACCCTTGCCCCTGATCCAGCCATGGGCTTGGCCGAGGCGGTTTGCTCTCTGTGGCACTTTCCCTGACCCCGGCTTGCGCCAGGGCCGCCGGACGTTATCCGGCATCGTCGTTTCGTGGAGCCCGGACTTTCCTCGCGCAGGCCATAGCCCACCCGCGGTCGCCCGATCCTCTGGCGCGACCAGCCTAATCATCCCCCTGCGGCTTTGGCAAGAGCAGCGCGAGCAGGATCATCCGACATTCCGCATCAACTTCGCCATCGATCAGCTCAGGGCGGAAGCGACGCTGGAACGCCATGATCGCCGCCATCGGATCGCGCACGTCATAGCCAAAACGTTCAAGCGCCAGCAAAAACCCGCCTTCGCTCCAGAAAGGATCCATCAGGTTGCGGGTCGGGCGCGGCAGCGCCAGCCGCAACCGCGCCAGAGCGTGCCAGGGAAACAGCTCGCCCGGATCGCGTTTGCGCATAGGCGCGATATCGGAATGGCCGACGATGTTGCCGCGCGTAATATTGTGCCGTACCTTGATCGAATGGACCAGCGCGATGACCGAGGCGATCTGCGCATCGGGAAACGGACGATAGCCAAATTCATGCCCCGGATTGACGATCTCAATCCCGATCGAAACGTCATTGATCCCATCCCAGTCGCGCCAGTGCGACACGCCCGCGTGCCAGGCGCGTTTTTCCTCGTCGACCAGGCGGAGCACGACGCCATCTTCGGCCACGACATAATGCGCCGACACCTTGGCTTGCGGATCGCGCAGGCGGGCGATCGCCGATGCGGCATCCTGCATCCCTGTGTAATGAAGCACAATCATCGTAATCGGCTGCGACCGCTCGTCGAAATTGGGCGAGGGCGCGTCGATAAAGGTCAGTGCGTCAAAGCCGTCGGACGCGGCGTCGCTCATGCCCGGTGCCCGGCGCGCGCGCTGCGGATCGTCACAATTGCAACGCCAGCCATTGCCATTGATCCCCCAATCAACATCACCATGGTGATAGGGGTGCCGAAATACCAAGCAGCGGTAAAGACCGAAATGACGGGCGCGGCCAGTGTCATCGGCGTTACCATTGCGACCGGATGGCGTTGCAGCAGCCACGCCATCGCGCCGTGCCCGCCCAGCGTCGAGCCGATCGCGGAAAACGCGACCCATCCCAGCGGCGCCAACCGCAGGTCGCCGATCGTGCTCATCGCGTTCGGCTCAAACCAACAGGCCGCGAGCCCGACCACAATAATTCCCCAGAGCCCAATCCACGCATAAATGGTCAACACCGCAACGCCGCGCAGCTGACGCTGCAGCAACGATCCGACCGCCCAGATAAAGCTGGCGAGCGCCGTCAGCGCAAGCGCGGGCACCTCTCGCGCGGCGGCAGGGTCAAACACCAGCACGACAACCCCTGCAAGCGACAGCACAATCCCGATCAGGCGGGGCCAATGGATCCGCTCACCCAGAAACACAACGCCAAGGATCAAGGCAAAGGGCACGCCAAGCTGGCTCCCAATTGCAAGTGCGCTGACATTGGTGGCAAGCGCCAGCGACAAGTTGATCACCAGATAGAATAGCCCGCCGGTCAACATTCCCAGCATCGTCAGCGTGACCATCCGCCCCGGCACGATACGGAGCGCGGGCGCACAAATTGCGAACACGATGACCTGCCGCAAAAATCCGGCGGTCAGTGGCGCAATGTGATTTACCGATTCCTTCACCGCGATGATGTTGAGCCCCCAAAAAAGGTTCATCATCACGATGATCGCTACATCGCGGGCGCCAAAGGCGGATTGGCTGGGGCTTGCCGGGGTCATACGCCCCGGTTGATCGCGTTTGGGCGAGAAAGTAAACCGGTTTAGCCGTTTGCCTCCAATCGGGGCGGCGCAGCGATGGCGCGTTCGTAAAAGCCCTTTGCGCGAACCGATGGAACAAAAGTATCACCTTGTCCGATCACCGTCTCGCCCGCCCCCAGCACAAGCACCCCTCCCGGGCGCAGCGCCCGTGCCAGCCGGTCAAGGATGCGCTGACGCAACTCCAGCGACAGATACATCATGACATTGCGGCATAGGATGACGTCGAATCCACCGGCTGGCGGCGCATCACTGACCAGATTCTGGCGGCGATAGCTGATGGTCTGCACCAATTCGGGCTTTGCGACCCAGGTTTCGCAATCGGCATCGAACCACCGGATCATCCGGCGCACAGGCAAGCCGCGCTGGACTTCGAATGCGGAATAGCGACCTGCGCGCGCGCGGCGGAGAGCGGCATCCGACACATCGGTTGCAATAATCTCGGGCGCGGGCCCCCCGCCCTGCTCGGCCCGTTCGGCAACCAGCATCGCCAGCGATAGCGGTTCCTGTCCGGTCGAACAGGCAGCGGACCAGAGTCGCGCACGACGATCGGTGATGTCGCGAATCATCTCGATCACGCTTTCCATCGTTCCGGCATCGCGAAAAAACGATGTTTCCTGATTGAGCAGCGCGTCAACGATCATATCGCCAAGGACGCCCCCGCCATCAGCCACCAATTGTGCCACGAGATCGTCCAGCGTCGCCAGACCACGCGCGCGCAACAGTGGTTTCAGCGCGGTCTCGATCCGCCATGTCCGGTTGGGGGCGATAAGCTGGCCCGTGCGCGATTCGAGTAGGCTGGCCAAAATGCCCATGGCCGCGGTTCGTCGTGGTTGCAGACGCTCCGAACCGATCATGTCGGTCGCCGTCGGCGTGCGATGAATCGGCCCATCTCGGAAGGAGACATCACCGCATCGGCATAACCGGCCTGAACAATCGATCCCGGCATCCCCCAAACCACCGAGCTGGCCCTGTCCTGCACCGCAACCACCGCACCGGTCGATGCAAGCCGCTGCGCGCCAACGGTGCCATCGCGCCCCATTCCACTCAACACTACTCCCAGCGCACGATTGCCAAAGACCGAGGCCACCGATTCAAACATCGGGTCCACCGATGGCATGCAACCAGAGGCAACGCGCGCCGACGAAAGGCGAACGACGGGATAATCGCCCACGCGTGCGCAGCATAAATGCGCTTCGCCGGGGGCAACGATCGCACGACCGCGCTCAATCCGCATGTGATCGGTGGCAAGGTCACAGGGACGGCCCGCCAGCACGGCAATCTGCGCCGCGAAATAGGGCATGAACGAGGGCGGCAAATGCTGTGTGATCAGGATCGGCACATCAAAATGCGCTGGAATTTCCCGCAGCACCTGGCTTAGCGCGTGGATGCCGCCGGTCGAGGCACCGATGGCGATCACGTCGAACTCATCCCCGGCGGCGTCGTGCGGGGCGCTGCTTTGTGGTGCCGCCGCGTCCTGACGCATGCACTCCAGCAGGCGGACGAGCTTTTCCTCAAGCGTATCGCTGAAACGACCGACCAGGTTGCCGAGGCTCGGTTTGACCAGCGTATCCGCCGCACCAAGGGCCAATGCTTGAATGGTGGCGGCTGCCCCCTCGCCACAGGACGATGAGACGATGATGATGCGCGCGCCTTGACCGAGCTTTAGCAGGTCGGGCAATGCACTTAATCCGTCAACGCCAGGCATTTCGATGTCGAGCAGGATGATGTCGACCCGGTTTGCCTGCAGAAATACGCGGGCTGCTTGGGCGTCCCCGACGGCGCCCACCACCGTAAAGGCAGCATTGCCGCCAATCATTTTTGATATCACCGCACGGGCAACCACCGAATCATCGACGATCAGGACGCGCGCGCCCGTCGAGCGGGTGCCGCGACTTACCTGTGCCGGTCGAGTAAGTGCCATCGGGTTCGCTCTGATACTCGCAGCCTCGGTTCAGGCCATGCCGACGATTTGCAGCTTGCTGGCGAGTGTTTCGCGGTCAAATGGCTTCATCACATATTCGTCGGCACCCGCTTCGATCGCGGCGCGGATATACGCCATGCCGTTTTCGGTGGTGCAGAAAACGACCTTGGGCCGGTGGCTGACCTTTGCCTCGCGCAGCGCGCGCAGGAAATCCATGCCACTCATGACCGGCATGTTCCAGTCGAGCAGGATGACGTCGGGTGCCGCAGCCATGCACGACGCCAACGCTTCCTGCCCGTCACCTGCCTCGGTCACTCGAAAGTCGAGCGTCTCAAGGATATGGCGAGCTACCTTGCGGATAACCTTTGAATCATCAACGACCAGACAGGTCTTCATGTCGTGCAACCCCTATTAACCCCGACAAGATATGGAGAAAATTCATGAGGATTGCGTTAATCCTGGCGCCTCCCCGTTGTCATAATGGTCGCCACGTTCATGGCGCCGCCCGGGTCAGCCAACCGCGAGTGGTGTGGGGATCAACCGGTGGAGGTCAATCGCCAAAACCGCTTCCCCGTCGCGATCGACGATGGCCGAGGCCACACGCGACCAGCCACCCTCAAGCGGAATGCCCGAATCCAGCGGTTCGTGCGCAAATGACGCCACATCGTCGAGGGCGTCGACCAGCACTGCATAGTAATGGCCATCGACTAGGGTGATGACGGCACGTCCCGGCGCTGATCCGCTGGGGTTGAGACCGAGCGCTGCGACCGTGTCAATGACGGTGACCACCCGGCTGCGCAGTGCGGCAAGCCCGCGCACTTCGGGCGGTGCGCAGGGCACGGGCACGATCTCGCCAATGTCGACTACTGAATCAACCTGATCCGAATCGATCGCCACCAGCCGCTCGGCGATCACGGCGATTAGGTATAGCCCGTCCATCACGCCCTCCCCATCACGCGCCGCGCATCCAGCGCCTTCAACAAGGCTGAGCGATCATAGCGGTAGATGCTGTCCCCCTCGCCGCTCACTGAACTGCGTAATCTAACGATCGGCGCGGGTATCGGCAGAGACACACTTTCATGGTCCATGGCGAGCACAGCCACCGGCGCGTCGTCGCCCGTCAATTCGGTGGCTACACGGTAACCTGATGCTTCCAGCATTGGTCGCAAGAAAATGTTCATCCAGTCGGCTTCAGCGCCGCTCAACAAACAGAGTGGGCCCGCCGCAGACGCAATACCGCCCGCCGCAGCGCAGTTCCCGAACATCCAGTGAATATCGAGTATCTCCATCTGCTCGCCGTCGATCGCGACCACACCAGCGATCATCCCCGGAGATGTAGCGGGCAGGACAGCATCAGTGAGCGAAACAATATCCAGCGCTTCGGCAATGGCATAGCCGAACTCGCTGACACCGTCGGCGATGCGCAGCACGCTGACATCGGACCGGCCACGTATAAGGTGATCATCATGCCAGCCGCCAATCGTGGCCAGGGGGATAATCGCACCGCCAACCGACAGCCGCAATCGCCCCGCCGAGACGTGTATGGCCGCGAGGTCGGCCGGTTCGACACGATCGACCGCGCCAAGCGGCACGAGCCGCCGCTTGCCGTCAAGATCGACGAACAACAGCGCGGACGCGCCCGTTTCCA
>DHHS01000142.1 GCA_002403415.1 Sphingomonas sp. UBA4766
GCAAAGGTCATCGGCAAGTGCGACGCCGCTTTCAACTGCGCAGCGGCATCGCGGATGATGTCGGTGCCCTTCATTTCCTCCGTGCCGATATTGAGGAGGGCGACGCGAGGGGATTTAAGGTCGAAATTGGTGCGGGCATAGGCCGCGCCCATCACCGCGAACTGTACCAGATTGGCGGCGTCGCATTCGGTATTCGCGCCAAGATCGAGCATCACCACGTCATTTGCGCCAAGGCTCGGCATCGCCGCGGCAAGCGCTGGCCGGTCAATCCCCGGCAAGGTGCGCAAAGCGAGCTTGGCCATCGCCATCAACGCGCCAGTATTGCCGGATGAGACAGCGGCGGCGGCGCGGCCCTGTTTGACCAGATCAATCGCTACCCCGATCGAGGTGGTGCGCGCCCGGCGCAGCGCCGCACTCGGCTTTTCGCCCGCACTTACCACATCGGCGGCATGGACGATTTCAGCGCGCCCGGCGAGCATGGGATGGGCAGGCAAGGCGGCCGCAATCTGGGCTTCATCGCCGACCAGCAGGAACGCGGGTTCAGGATCAGCCAGACAAGCGCGCTCTGCTCCGGCCAGCATCACCGCCAGCCCGTCGTCACCGCCCATCGCGTCGATCGCGATTCGGGAGTTCATGGTCGCTCAATCCCCCCCGGTCGGCTGTCTCAGCCCTCGACCGAGACGATCTCGCGACCGTTATAATGACCGCAGGCACCGCATAGCACATGCGGGCGTTTCAGTTCGCCACAATTTGGGCATTCCTGAAATGCCGCGACGGTCAGCGAATCATGGCTGCGGCGCATGCCGCGCTTGGACGGAGTGGTTTTTCGCTTCGGAACGGCCATGTCGGCACCTTAACCTTCAATAAGAACAGCAAAAAGCGTCAAATTTCCGGCTTTTGGCAGCAACTATGGCCCATCGGCCGCAGAGGAGCCACCAGCGGCCAGTGAATGCGCGAGAGGCGGGGCTATACCGATTTTGCGCGCCGTTGCAAGCCGGGAGGATCGGTGGCAGGACAAAGCGTTCGCTTGGTCGATCAACGAGAAATGTTTATGAACCTGACCCTGCTTCCCATCACGCTTGCCTCGGCGGGTGCTGCGGCGCTGCTCAATTTCTGGCTCGCCTTTCGGGTTGGACTGGTGCGCGCATCATTAGGGGGCGGGCTTGGCTATCTCGAGAGCGACCTGCTGCTCGCGCGCGCGCGCGCTCACAGCAATTTCGCCGAATATACTCCATTTGTCCTGATCCTGATCGGCGCGATTGAGTTGGCGGAGGGACCGAGCACATGGCTGGGTTTCGTCAGCGCCGCGTTTCTGGTCGGTCGAATCGCGCATCCGCTGGGGATGGAGGGGCGCCTGGTGCAAGGGCGCCTGATCGGGCAAATTTTGGCGATGCTGACCCTGCTGGGGCTGGGCCTGTACGCACTGTCGCTGCCGCTGCGTGCTGGAGCCGCGCCGGTGGCGCTACACCACGTCGCCGCCCCTCGCTGACCCGCCGGGGTCAGGCGGCAAGGGCCGCGTCGCTGACAAACATGTTGTGGCGGCGCTCTGTCCCAAAATCGCTGGGGTTGCCGTGACCGGGGATAAACACCGTGTCATCGCCAAGCGGCCAGAGCTTGGTGACAATCGACATGATCAGATCCTGATGGTTGCCGAGCGGGAAGTCGGTGCGCCCGATCGACCCCTGAAACAACACATCGCCGACCATCGCGATCCGCGCGGGCGCATGGTGGAAAATAACATGACCGGGCGTATGGCCGGGGCAATGCCGCACCGCGAGCGTCAGCGCCCCGACGGTCACTTCATCACCTTCCACCAGCCAGCGTGTGGGCTCGAACGGCACGCCGCGAATACCATAGTTTCGACCATCCTCATCAAGCCGCGCAATCCAGAAGCGGTCGGCCTCATGCGGCCCTTCAATCGGCACGCCGAGTTCGTCGGCCAGCACGCCCGCCTCTCCACAATGGTCGATATGGCCGTGCGTGATGAGGATTTTTTCGATTGTAACCCCCGTCTTTGCAATCGCCGCGCGCAGCTTGGGCAGGTCGCCGCCGGGATCGACAAACGCACCCCGCATCGTTTTGGTGCACCAGATCAGCGAGCAATTCTGCTGGAGCGGGGTCACAGGAATCACGGCGATCTGGAGCGGCGACGTCGTCATAGCCATCAGCGATAGCCGCCGAGCCACGCCACGACAAGCAAAGGACACGCGGTAAGCGCTTGCCGTTACCCCCATGGCGCGTGCATCTGGGGCGCGCCAATGCCATCCGCCCCCTTCATCCTGCTCGACGATGCCCGCCCCGGCGGTGCGCCTACCCGGCTGTATCGCACACCGATGCGGGTGGTGCAGGCAGAGGCCGTCGCGCAGGTCGCGCCCGCGCTGGCCGCGATCCGTGACGGGCTGGCGCAGGGGCTGTATGCGGCGGGATGGCTGGCCTACGAGGCTGGCGCCGCGTTTGAGCCCCGGTTAAGCGCGCCGTCGGTGCCCGCACCGATGCTTTGGTTTGGCCTGTTTGCCGGATTTGAGGAAATCTCAGCCGATCGGATGACTGATTGGTTGCCCGACCCGGCGGGCGCGTGGAACGGGCCGCCTGAACCGCTTATCGACCGCGCGAGTTACAACGCGCGCATCGCGCAGGTGCAGGCGCTGATCGCAGCGGGTGACCTGTATCAGGCTAATCTAACCTATCCCGCGCACGTGCCGATAGTCGGCGATCCGCTCGCGCTCTATGCCCGGCTGCGGCGCGCGGCGGCGGCGGGCTATGGCGCTTATGTTGATGCCGGGTCGGCAAAGCTCCTGTCGTTGTCGCCGGAGCTGTTCTTCGCCCTTGAGGGCGGGCGGCTGACCACGCG
>DHHS01000163.1 GCA_002403415.1 Sphingomonas sp. UBA4766
TGGGCGCCGGGCCGCTGACCGCGCTCGTGCCCGGTCGCGAGATCTGGCTTGACGGCGGCCATAACGCGAATGCGGGGGCAGCGATTGCGGCGCATTTCGACGCGCCGCTCCATCTCGTGCTCGGCATGATCGAGGGTAAGGATCCGCGCGGCATCACAGCACCGCTGGAGGACCGGATCCGCAGCCTTACCGTGGTCCCGGTGCCGGACCATGCGTGCCACCCAGCCAGCGCCTTTGGCCCATCGGCGCGCGCCGCCGACACGGTCGAAGCCGCGCTGCGCGGCCTGCCTGCGGATGACGTCCCCATTCTCATCGTTGGTTCGCTTTATCTGGCGGGCGCAGTGTTGGCGCAGAATGGGAGCATCCCTCAATAGCTAATGCGATTGACTCTCATTAGCGACAATGGCATCACATTCTCCCCAACCGGAGAATGCCCGTGCGCCGCTTTGATACCCCCGCCCTGATCCCCGGGCCCGTGCCGAACGAATCGGGCGCGCACCTGTTGCTGCTTGCGATCCGTCGTACCATTACCCACGGGCCGCACGACCCCGGCATCGAGCGCAAGTTCGAGGCGAGCTTTGGTCGCGCGTATCGCCGCCCACTGGTGCTCGTGCGCGTGCTCGTAAACGAAATTCGCGCGGCTGCGTGCTCCAGCGTGACCATCGCACCGTGTTGCTGCCCGCGAATGACTTTGGCCGAAGCTGCGATCCTTGCGGCGATCGCCCGGATCAGCACCGCGCCCGACGCGGCGCGCTTGCTGATCGCCGATGTACTCGCCAACCGTCGCCCCGAGCGCGTGCTCACGAGCCTCGCCGCCGTGGTTGAGGGGTTTGCAGATGCCGGGCGCCCGATTGGCGGCTGGCGCTAACGCTGAGCGCGCAATCCCCGCAGCGTTTCGTTGGCCCACTGATACATTTTCGCATCCGCTGACCGTTGCAGGCGATCGAGCCGCCTCATCCGGCTCTCAACCTCTTCCAGCACTACCTGCGCCCGCGCGTGATAACCCTGATCGATCAGCAGGGCGGCATAGCGGCACCGCGCTTGCTCTCCGGGCATCCGCGTCACGATATCCGCATAAAGGGCAAGCGCTTTGTCCGGTTGGCCCAACTCGGCGAGGACACGGGCGCGTAACAGGGTGAGCCGGTCACGATCGCTCTGCGTCGAAGGTGCCGCGATTGTCTCCAGCAGCGTCAACGCTTCACCGCTGGCCCCGGTCTCGAACAAGGTCTGCGCAAGCTTTTCCTGCGTGCGCGCATCCGGTCTGGGCATGCGTGCCAAGGCATCACGATAATGGGCGATTGCTTCATCATGGCGATTCAAGGCGCTGAGCGCGTCCGCGAGCGCAACGTGGTTGGCGATCGTATCCGAAAGGGCCAGCGCATCACGCGCCTGACGCAGATCACGCTCGGGGTCGAGCCGCGCCTCAACCTCGGCGCGCATAGTCCGCACATGGCGATTGCCCGATATGCGCGGCAACACTTCAATCACCACATACGCAATCGAACTCGCCCCCGGCAGAAACACGAGCGCCATGATCCAGAGCTGATTGCGACCATTGCGGACGACGTCGATCACGCAAGCGACTTGGATCGCGAGGATCAGGAGGTAGAGGATCATTCGGTCATTTCCTCCCTCCCCTTGCCAGCACTCCCGATCGACTGATCGACTAGGCCCGTGCGGCTCATCCACCAGAAAAGGATCAGCCCGGGAAAGGCAATCGCGGTGGTCAGCCAATAAAAATTCACATAGCCGAACTGTTCAACCAGCGCCCCCGCCGTGGTCGCGGTCAGCAACCGGCCGACCACGCTCGACGCAGCCGAAATCAGCGCATATTGCGATGCGGTAAAGCGCAGGTCGCACAGCGCTGCGAAATAGGCAACGACGGTGACCCCGCCAATGCCGCTGGCGATATTTTCAAATCCGATCGCTGCCGACAGACCAATCACGCTGTGCCCCGCGCCTGCCAGCACCGCAAAGCTCGCGTTGGAGACCGCCATCAACGCGAGGCTGAGCAGCACCGACCGCTTCATGCCAAGCGCGGCATAGAGCCAACCGCCCAGAAATATCCCGATCAGATAGGCCCAAAAGCCGATACCCACGTCGTAAATCGCAATCTCGTCATTGCTGAACCCCAGATCGTTGAGCAGCAGACGCAGTACAATCTGGCCCAGCGTGTCGCCAATTTTGTGGATCAGAATGAAGACCAGCACGATCACCGCGCCGCGCCGCGCGAAAAATTCGGTAAACGGTCCGATGATCGAGTTGGCAATTTCGGCAACGCCGCGCCGCGCCGCCGCCTCGCGGTGACGCTGCGGCTCGCCGACGATCAGCCCGGTCAGCATCGCGGGGAGCGCAAAAGCCGCACACGCCAGATACGCCCCGCTCCACCCGATCCGTGCGGCTAGCACTAGCGCGAGCGCGCCCGCCGCCACCGACCCGATCCGCCAGCCATATTGTGTCATGCCAGAGCCAACGCCAAGCTGATAGGGTTTGAGCGTTTCGATGCGATAAGCGTCGATCACAATGTCGAACGTCGCGCCCGAAAAGCCGACCAGGATCGCCGCCATCACCGTCGCGCCGATATCCGCCTTGGGATCGACCAGCGCGAGATTGGCAACCGCCGCCATGACCAACACCCCGGCAAAGATCAGCCACGACACCCGCTGCCCCAGCCCGCTGAGCAGCGGAATCCGCACACCGTCAACCATCCAGGCCCATAACGGCTTCAAATTGTAGACGAGGAATCCCAGCGTGAACGCGGTAATCGTCTTCTTGTCGATGCCATCCTGCGCCAGCCTACTGGTCAGCGTCGCGCCGATCATCGCATAGGGGAAGCCCGATGAAATTCCGAGGAAAAAGGCGGCCAATGGCCCCTGCTCGATATAGGGGCGCACCCCGTCGAGCCAATTTCCCCTCCCCATTGCATTCATCTTCTGCTTGCTCCCCGCTCAGATTGCGCCAACACTAGCCGCAAATTGGGAGAAGGACAGCCATGAACGCGCCGATCCTTGACGCTCTGCGCCCTTCCGCGGGGCAGCTTGCACTGGCCGACTTGCTGGCACGTGGCGGCACGCAGCGAAAGCTGGGCATGACGCATGTCGATGCGCGCGCCTATACGTGTCCCGACCGCCACAATGCCGAGCAACGCGCAATTTTTTCGACAAGCCCGCTGGTCATTGCCCCGTCGGCGTTGCTCCCCGACCCCAACATGGCGGTGCCGCATGACGGCTTTGGGAAGCCGCTGCTGATCGCCCGCGACGCGTCGGGCACCGCGCATGTCTTTCTGAACGTTTGCCAGCACCGGGGCACCCGGCTGGTCGAAGGGGATGAGGCCGTGTGCGCTGCGCGCCTCATCTGCCCTTATCACGCCTGGAGTTATGCGTTGGA
>DHHS01000166.1 GCA_002403415.1 Sphingomonas sp. UBA4766
TGGTGAAGTTGGTCAGCACGTTCAGCGCGACATTGGCGACCACTTCGATGATGGCGGCGTCGTCCAGACCGGCGCTGCGCGCCTCGGCCAGGTCGGCGTCGTTTACTTGACCGCGCGTCTCGATCAGGCGCACCGCAAGTGCTGCGACGGCGGCATCGGCAGCGTCAATGCCGGTGCCCTGGCGCGCGGCGCGGATCGCGTCGGGCGAAAGCCCCGCACCCTTGCCGATCAAGGTGTGCGCCGACAAGCAATATTGGCACTGATTGGCCTGGCCCACCGCGAGCGAGACGATTGCGCGCTGCTTGGCGGTTAGGACGCCGCTGGTAAGCGCTTCGGAAAAGCCCAGATAGCCCTTCAGCGCGGCGGGAGCATTGGCGAAGGTTGCATGAAGGTTCGGGATCATCCCGACCTTGGTCTTGATCGCGCCAAGCGTAGCGGCGACATCGGGATTGGCATTGGCAGCGTTAACGGGCGTGATACGAGGCATGGCTTTATCCTTTCGCTGGCCCTGATCGGCGCATCAGTGCGTCCGGGCACAGCGGCGAGATAGTGGATCAACGATTGCATTTGGTGCCAATAATGCTGCAGATCGTTCCATGGATAATTTTTTAGCGCTTTTCAATCAAGTGACGCCATCGGCGCGTGCCTTTTTCTCGGGCAATTTGTGTCAGTTAACCAATTTTGATGACCCCAAACGATTGGGTTATGTTCATATCCTGCGCGCCGGCCGGCTGCGGGTCGACCGGCCCGGCCTGGACAGCGTGATGTTGACCGAGCCGTCGCTGCTGTTCGCGCCACGCCACGCGCCGCATAGCTTTGTCCCCGACAGCGAGAGTGGCGTGGACCTGGTCTGCGCGACGGTCGAGCTTGGCGGCAATCAGGGGAGCCCGGTGGCGCAAAGCTTGCCCGCCATGATGATTGTGCCGATCGCGCAGGTCGAAACCATGGCGCCCACACTCGATCTGCTGATGGGCGAGGCATTTGACGCGCGCGACGGGCGCCAATTCGCGCTCGACCGGTTGTTCGATTATCTGATTGTGCAGTTGCTCCGCTATGCCGTCGCGATGGGGCAGGTGGAGGGCGGGGTGCTGGCGGGCCTTGCCGATCCCCGCCTTGCCCGCGCGTTGACGGCACTGCACGACACACCGGGAAAGTCCTGGACGCTTGATGATCTGGCCGATTGTGCAGGCATGTCGCGCACCCGCTTTGCTGTGTTGTTCCGTTCCGTGATCGGGACAACGCCGATCGATTATCTCGCGCGTTGGCGGATGATGATTGCGCAGACTATGCTGCGCCAGGGAAAATCAGTGAAAGCGGTGGCAGCGGCGGTCGGATATGATAGCCCGGCGGCTCTTTCGCGCAGCTTTGCCAAGATTGTCGGCGTGTCGCCGCGCGCATGGTCCGCATTCGGATCGGGGGAGGGACGCTTGGAATGAACACCGAATGCTCCACCGCACTCGCCGATACGGACGCACTGTTGCGTGCGATTAAGGACTGCCGCGTGTGTGCGGACATGCTCGCGGCGGGGCCGCGCCCCATCGTGCAGTTCAGCGTCACCGCGCGGCTCGTGATCATCGGTCAGGCCCCCGGCACGCGCGTGCATGACAGCGGCGTCCCGTGGGACGATGCCAGCGGCGCGCGGCTTCGCGAATGGACCGGGCTCAGCGATGCCACTTTTTATGATCCGGCCCGCGTCGCGTTGGTGCCGATGGGGTTTTGTTATCCCGGCACCGGGGCAAGCGGCGATTTGCCGCCGCGTCCCGAATGCGCGCCGCTATGGCATGACCGCGTGCTGGCGCTGCTGCCCGCAGATCGGTTGATTTTGCTGGTCGGCAGCTATGCGCAGGCGCGGTATTTGTCGCAGGCAAGGGCGCTCTCGCTGACCGAGCGGGTCCGGCGCTGGCAAGACTATGCCCCGGCGCATTTCCCCCTGCCGCACCCCTCGTGGCGCAGCAGCGGCTGGATGAAGCAGAATCCATGGTTTGCCGACAACGTGCTGCCCGCGTTGCAAGCCGCAGTGCGCCGATCGCTGTAACGTTCGTCGCTGCACGGGCGGGATTGGAAACCACCCCGGCTGATCCTATGCTGGTGTAGAGCGCGACGCATCGGCGTGCCAGAGGGGGGATGATCGGCATGGGCCGGATGGTCGCGATTGAGGGCGGGGACGGCGCGGGTAAGGCGACGGCAGCGGCCAATCTGGTCGCGCTGGCGCACGCTGCCGGACACACCGCCGCGCTGATATCGTTTCCGCGCTATCGCGACACCGCCGCCGGGCATATGCTGGGCGAGTTTTTGGCCGGGCGGCTTCCCCAGACGCTCAGCCCGCGCGCGGTCGCCGTGCTCTATGCGCTTGATCGGTTCGAATCGGCAGACGCGCTGGCGGCGTTGGTTGCTGAGCATGACCTGGTGGTGCTCGACCGCTATATCGCCTCCAACATTGCCTATCAGGCTGCCAAGGTGTCGCCAGTCGACGCGCCCGCAATGATTGCGTGGATCACGCGGCTGGAGCGGGAACAGTTCGGCCTGCCTGCGCCCGACCTGACGTTGTATCTCGACACCCCGATGGCGGTGGCGCGTGAGCTGATCCTGCGCAAGCGGCAGCGCAGCTACACCGATCGCAGCTATGACGAGCATGAGGCCGACGTCGCCCTGCAGGCGCGCGTGCGCGAGGTTTACGCCGCACTTGCCGAGGCGGGGACGCTCGGGTGCTGGCATACGGTCGAGACGGTGCGGGCGGGGACGATGCGCGCGCCGGGTGATATCGCCGCCGAAATCGGGGAGCTCGTCATGCCCCTCATCGCGCGTGGCGGTGGGTGAAGGGGCGACGGGTCGGGGGCGCGGGGGCCACGCTCGGGATCAACGCCTACGGCGAATATGGCATCCCGAACCCGGGCAGCGACGCGCTGACCGGGACTGGCAATGTGGGGCGGTTCCAGTACACGGGGTAGGCGTGGCTCGCCGAGCTTGGCATGTGCTATTACAAGGCGCGCATTTATTCGCCGACGCTCGGGCGGTTCCTGCAGACCGACCCGATCGGCTACGCCGACGGGCTGAACTGGGATAATTATGTCGGCGGGGATCCGGTCAACGCCACCGATCCGAGGGGGGTGTGTG
>DHHS01000209.1 GCA_002403415.1 Sphingomonas sp. UBA4766
TGCCGCGCCAGATTGATGCGGATGCCGTGATCCTGGCGATTGACCCGGCCAAGGATGTTGACGGCTTTCACCCCGATAATGTCGGGCGGCTGGCAATCGGGATGCCGGGCTTTGTGCCGTGCACGCCGCAGGGGTGCCTGATGCTGTTGCGCGACCGGCTCGGCGATTTGAGCGGGCTCGACGCCGTGGTGATCGGTCGCTCAACGATTGTGGGCAAGCCGGTGGCACAATTGCTGACGGCGGCGAATTGCACCGTGACGCTTGCCCATTCGCGGACCCGTGACCTTGCCAGTATCGTCCGCCGCGCCGACATTGTCGTCGCCGCTGTTGGTCAGCCGCAGATGGTGAAGGGCGCGTGGATCAAGCCCGGCGCAACGGTGATCGACGTTGGCATCAACCGCACCGAGGCGGGCATTGTCGGCGATGTCGATTTTGGGGGCGCGGCTGCAGTCGCGGCGGCGATTACGCCAGTACCGGGCGGCGTCGGGCCGATGACGATTGCGTGCCTGCTCCGCAACACGCTCATCGCTGCGCACATCCGTATCGGGCTGCGCATCGCGGAGGGCGCGCTATGATGGAGCTGTTCATCTCCGCGCTCATCACTTTTTTCGTGGTGATCGACCCGCCGGGCTGCGCACCGATCTATGCCGGGCTGACTGCGGGGGTGCCGTCCACGCATGTGCGCGCGATGGCGGTGCGCGCGGTGGTGATTGCGGGGGCGATTTTGGTCGTGTTCGCGCTGTTCGGACAGGATATTTTGCGGGCGCTGGGGATCAGCCTCGACGGGTTTCGGATCGCGGGCGGTATCATGCTGTTTCTGATCGCGCTCGACATGGTGTTTGAAAAACGCACTCAGCGGCGCGAGGATCGGGCGCAAAAGCTGATCGAGGACGAAGATGTCGATGACGTCTCGGTCTTTCCAATGGCGATGCCGATGATCGCCGGACCCGGATCGATCGCGTCGATCATGCTGTTGATGTCGAAGGGCACGGGGGTAGAGCGTACGCTGGTGATCCTCGCTGCGCTCGCGGTCATTTTGGCGATGACGCTGCTCGCGCTATTGCTGGCGGCGCCGTTGATGCGGATCTTGGGGGCCAAGATCGAGGCCGTGGTGACGCGGCTGCTCGGCGTGTTGCTGGCGGCGCTTGCCGCGCAATTCGTGATCGACGGGCTGAAGGCGAGCTTTAGCTGATCCGCCATAGTTTGAGCGGCGAGCGCGCGGGCAGCGGCACCGGCGTGAGCCAGCCGGGCACTTTGCCGCGGGCGAGCTGATCGTAGAATCCGCCCTTGTTACGCGCGCGATAGACGGTCGATTCAGCCATGTTCGGGCAAATCAGCAACAGCTGCGCGCCGTGTCGCCTGGCAATCGCGCGGAACTGGTCAGGCGATCCGCCAAAGGCGTGCTGCACGTCGAGGATCGCGGCGCCATTGCGGTGATAGGGGCCCGCAATAGCCGAATGATGCGTCATCGTGATGAGGCGTGGGCCAAGGTCGATAAAGGTGAAAATCACTTGTGGGGCCAGGCGGTTCAGAGGGTTGAGCGCGCTATAGCTTGGGCAGGTGGCGCCCGCCCTCGCCGCCGATTTGATGAGCGGGGTGGTCTGGCTGACCGGCAACCACTTGACGACAAACCCGGCGAACCCGCCCGACAGTAGCAGAAACGCCGCCACCGTGCCGAACACGCGCACCAGCACTGATGTGCTGGCCAGCAGGCGCGGCAGGATGATCCACGCAAGCGCCACGGCACCCGGCACGCCGAGCAATTGCGCTGCGGCACTCGCCCGCGCTTGCCACAGCAACAGCCCGCCAGCGAGCAGCGTGAACAGCAGCACCGCCGACCATGCCGGGAACGCGGCCGTCCCGCGCGCGCGCGCGGTGGCGACCGCTGCGCCAACAAGCCCGATGACCGGCAGCATGATGACCGGGAAATAGACGTTGAACGGGTGGGTATAAACCGGCTTTGCCTCGCGGATATTGTCGAGCCAGTTGCGCTGCAATTCGGGGGAGACTTGTTCAGGGCGGCCAAGGCATTGCGGAAAAAGTCCGGCAAACCCCGCGACAATCACGCCCCCCGCCACTAGGCCCAGCCCCAGCCGGGCGGCGCGCGATGCCGGGCTCAACAGCCCCAGTACACACAGCAGCACACCCGCCGTCACCATCACGCTGAGCCACACCGGGGTCAGCGCGTCGCAGCGCGCGACCGCATTGGCGTGCGAGGCGAACCCCAGATAACCGAGCGAACAGCCGACCGCGAGGGTGCCGCCATAAGCGATGACGCGTGGCGCCTCTGCCCGGTCCCAGACCCAGCGCAGCGCGATGATCGCGCCCGCACCCGCCGCATAGGGCAGCATTTCGAGACCAATGGTGAGCGAAAACGCACTTGCCAGCCCCACGCTTGCGCCGCCGCGCCGGTGCTGCGGATCGGCCAGGCCGGCCATGGTGACCGCCAGGCTCGCCAATTGCCAGCCATGATGGTCGATGCGCACCGGCATGAACATCAGCATCGTCGTCGTCGCCATCATCAGCAGGAGCAGCGCGAGCGGCCACGCATAAACACTCACCAACCGCCTTACTGCGGCCGCCAGCGCCACCATCGTCACTGACAAAGGGATCAGCGGGGCGATGCCGCACGCCAGCCGTTCAGCCCATGCCGTGCCCACCAGCGGCTTGAGAGCGAGGATCAAGGCGGCAATCGGCAGGTCGACAAGCCGCGTCCAATGCATGTCGAACCCGCCCGGCGGGTTCAGCCGATACTGGCGCAGGTCAAACCAGTCCTGCCCGGCGATGAGCGCGCGCACCTGCATCAACCGCATATTGTCATCGGTATCGCTCAGCGACAGCCAGCGCACCGTGTTCCAGCGGTCGAACGTCAGCCAGAGCGCAATGCCCACCCACAGGATCAGCGTGATCCGCCGCCAATGACGGTCGATCAGGCCGGGAAAGGCGGGCGCGGGGGCGGCATTGCTTGTCAAAACTGCTTTCCTCGCATGGCCCTGCGCTCTAGGGCAGCGAGCGCAAAGGGCAAGGTGGGAAATGATCCGTTACGTTGAAACGCTGATGCGCGCCAATCCGGTGATCGGTCAGTTGCTGCGCTTTGCGATTTCGGGCGGGATTTCGACGGTGATCTATGTCGCGGTTTATGTGCCGCTGACGACCTGGGTGTGGCCCGGCCCGGAATCGGTTTACGCGGTGCCCTTTGCCTTTGTGGTCGCGGTGACGGCGGGGTTTTTCCTGCACAGCCGCTGGAGCTTCAAGGGGCATGGCACGCGCGAGAGCGGCGGGCGGCAGCAGGCGAGATTCGTGGTAGTGCAGGGGGTTGGCCTTGCCATGAATGCGGCGTTTACATGGGGGATGACGGCCGCGCTTGGTTTGCCGTCCTGGGCGGCGCTGATCCCGGTGGTGACGATTACGCCGATCGCAACCTTTGCGCTGAACCGGCAATGGGTGTTTGGGGGGGCGGCTGCGCATGGATAGAATCGTTTACGACCGCATGGCCGCCCATGATTCCACCCATTGGTGGTACCGGGCGCGTCGCGAGATTTTGAGCGATTATCTGACGCGGATGGCGGGCTTGCCGCTGGGCGCGCGCATCCTCGAAATCGGCTGCGGCACCGGCCACAACTTGCCGATGCTCGCGCGGTTCGGCACGGTCGAGGCAATCGAGATCGACCCCGCCGCCCGCGCGATTGCGAGCGAACGGCTGGGCAAGCCGGTGGGGGATGCGCCGCTTCCCGAATTGCCCGGCGTGGAGCGCGGTGCCTATGATCTGATCGCGGTGCTTGATGTGGTCGAACATATCGCAGACGATGTGGCCGCGCTTGCCGCGATGCGCGATTGCCTGTCCCCCGGCGGCAAGATCTTGATCGCAGTCCCCGCGCATCAATGGATGTGGAGCGCGCATGACGTGGTCAACCACCACCACCGCCGCTATTCCAAGGCGACGCTCGCCCGTGCGATTGGGGCGGCGGGGCTGAGGCATAACGGCTTGCGCTGGTTCAATTCGCTGCTGTTCCCGCTGGCGGCCGCGTCGCGTGTCGCGGGGCGCTTGACTGGCAAGGACGACAGCGACGATTCGCCCCCGCCTACGCCCGTCAACGCGCTGTTCGAGCGCGTGTTTGCGCTGGAGCGGCATTTGATCGGGCGGGTGCCGATGACACCGGGCGTGTCGATCGTGACGCTGGCGGCGCGGGCTTAGGGCTGGTCGCTCGGCTCGGGCGCGGGCTCGGCACGCGCCTTATACCCCAATGTCGCGACCCCGCGCACTGGCCCTGCCACATCGGCAACGAGATAGAGCGGTCGCCGTTTTGATTCGACATAAAGCCGCCCGAGATATTCGCCGATCATTCCCAGCACGAACATCTGCACCGCGCCGAGCAGCACGACGACGAGCATGGTCGAGGTCCAGCCCTGCACCGCCGTCCCCGTGAAAAACCCAATCGCGATATAGACCAGCAGCAGCAGTGACGCCGCCGTCAGCGCGAGCCCGACATGGCTGGCAAAGCGCAGCGGCGCGGTCGAAAATCCGGTCACCGCATCAAGCGCGAGGCGGATCATCTTGCCCAGCGGGTAATTGGTCTCGCCCGCATGGCGCTCCGCCCGGTCATAGACAAACGGCACCTGGCGAAAGCCGATCCACGCGACCATCCCGCGGATGAATCGCGCCTGTTCAGGGAGCGATAGCAGCGCATCGAGCGCGCGCCTGCTCATCAGCCGGAAATCGCCAGTGTCGAGCGGGATGGGCGTGTCGGTCACGCGGTCGAGCACTCGGTAAAAGGCGGCAGCGGTGGCTTTTTTGAAGAACGTCTCGCCCTCTCGCCTGCGGCGCACGGCATAGACGACATCGGCACCCTCGACTGCCATTGTCGCGCGCATGTCGCTCAGCAATTCGGGCGGATCCTGCAAATCGGCGTCGATGATGAGGATTTGCGCGCCACAACACAGGTCAAGCCCGGCGGTCAGCGCCAATTGATGGCCGTGATTGCGCGACAAGTTGATCGCGACCAGATGCGGGTCAGCCGCGGCCAGTCGCTGCATCGCGGGCCAGCTTGCGTCGCGAGAGCCATCATTGACAAAGATGATCTCGTAATCCGCGCCCACCGCCGCTTGTGCTGCTGCCGACACGCGGGCATGCAGCACGTCGAGATTGGCCTCCTCATTATAACAGGGGACAACAACGGAAAGGGCGGGTCGGATCATCGCGCCCGCTCTAGCGATCAATTCGCGCCGCGCAAAGTGCCCGCTAGAGAGCAGCCCGCGCGCGTTCCTCGACCAGCCGTTCAAGGATGGTCAGCGGCACTGCGCCATCGCGCAGCACCTCGTGGAACTGGCGGATGTCGAACTTTGCGCCAAGGATGCGTTTCGCATTATCGCGCGCACGCAACCAACTGATATGCCCCATTTTGTAGCTGCACGCCTGCCCGGCTTGCGTGCAATAGCGTTCGATTTCGCGCAGCGAGCGCGGCCGAGCAAAGCCAACGGTTTCAACGAAATAGTCGGTTGCCTGTTCGCGGGTCCAGCGCTTGGCGTGGATGCCAGTGTCGGCGACTAGTCGGGCAGCGCGGAACAGGAAGCTCTGTAGGTAACCCGCGCGCTCGACGGGGCTCGCATAGCCCCCCAGTTCGTCGGCGACTTGTTCGGCATAAAGCGCCCACCCTTCCGAATAGGCCCCGAAGAATGAAAAACGGCGCAGCAGCGGCGTTTTCAGCCCCGCAACAGTTGCCAGTTGCGTGTGATGCCCCGGCACCCCTTCGTGATAGGTCAGCGACGGCAGGGTATATTTGGGCCAATCGCCGACATCCTTTAGGTTGATGAAGTAAATCGCCGGGCGCGAACCATCGAGCGAGGCGAGCCGGTAATAGCCATTCGACGCGCCATCCTGAATCTCGACCGGCACCGCGCGGATCTCGAGCGGCGCTTGCGGCGGGTTGATGAACGCTTGCGGCAGCTTGGCGCGCATCGCCTTCACCCCTTCGTTCAACCCGGCGATCAGCTCGGCGCGACCTTCGGCTGTGTTGGCATAAAGCTGTTCGGGGCGCTGGTTGAGCGCGGTCAGCCGCGCGCCGACGCTCCCTTGCGTCAACCCCTGCGCGCGCAGGATCTTGTCGAGTTCGGCGCTGATCTCTGCGACTTGCTGACGCCCCAATTGGTGCACTTCATCTGGGGTGAAGTTGGTGGTGGTCGCTGCCTTCAGCGCATCGGCATAAATCGCGTCGCCCTTGGGAAGCGCCCATAACCCCGCCTCCTTGCGTCGCGGCAAGCCCTTCACCAGCGCGATTTGCCGGTCGAGCGCGGGATAAACGGTGTCGGCAATGATCTTTGCCGCGCGCGCACCCCAATCGCCCTCAATCCCGGCGGCCTTGGCCCGCGTCGCCAGTGAAGTCGCCATCGAGCTAGCCTCGGGCGCGGCACTGCGCAGCTTTGCCATTTGACCAAGCGTCAGATCGAGCGAGAAATCGGGCGCGACATAGCCGCGCGCGGCCTCCGCCCGCTGCATCGCGCTGTCCTGGTCAAGCGCGGTACCGAACGCCTCAAGCCGCGCCAGATAGGCATCGCAATCCGTCGCGTTCCGGATCGTGTGTGACGAGGACAGGAAATCAGGGATGGAGAAATAGGCGCCGCCCTGTTGAAAAATGCGATAAGGACGCTGGACGCTGCCAATGTCATATTTCAGCGGCCCGGTGATCCCGCTGTTCAGCGAATACAGCACGACTTCGCGGTTAAGCTTGCCTTCCTTGGACAGCGTGGCGGGGTCGATCGCGGTGATGTCGGCAATCGCCTTGCGCGCGCGGGTCAGATCGGCGTCGCGGCCCGCCGCCGACCGGTCGTTGAGCTTGCCCTTCAGCGCCGCCCGCGCGCCCGTGTCGAGGCCGAGCTGCGTCGCCGATTCGGGGCTGTCGTCGATGTTTGCGTTAAAGATGCGGTCGAACAGCGCGTTCATCGCTCCGTCCCCGCTGCCGGGCTCGGTGGTGGCGCGTAATGCGGCGGGCACGGCCCCGGGCACGGCCAGAGCGGCCACCGCCGCGCTACTTGAGGCAAGAAAGCGGCGACGATCCATGATGTTCCTCCCGGTTGAGCTCCTGCATCAGAATAGCGATACGTCACCGGGTGGCAACCGGGATCATCCCCGTTCGACCGCACTCACGGCGTCTGCGGCGCGCAGGGCGGCGATCAGGCGGGTGAGGTGCGTCAGGTCGCGCACTTCGATGTCGATCACATTGGTGTGATAGCCGGTGTCGCGATTGTCGAGCCGCATATTGATGATGTTCGCCTTGTGCGCGCCGATGATCGTCGCAACCACGCCAAGCGCGCCGGGTTCGTTCTTGAGCTGCACCGCGATGCGCGCCACCGCGCCTTCGTTGCGGTCGCCCCAGGCAAGGTCGACCCAATCGGCATCATCGCTGTCTTTCAGCGTCGCGCAGTCGATCTTGTGGACCTCAATCCCCTCATTCGGGCGGCGCAGGCCGACGATGCGGTCGCCGGGCACCGCATGGCAACATTCGGCCAGGTCAAAGGCTACTCCGGGGGTCAGCCCTTTGATCGAAATCGGCGCAAGCGCTGCCGCCGGTCCCGCATCGCCCAGCACGGCGGAGGCGCCGGGCATAAGCGCGTCCATGACCTCGGCGTCGGTGAACCGGCGCCGTGCGATTGCTTCCAATAACGCGGCGCTGTCGGCGAGTTTCAGCCGCCGGGTGGCGGTATCAAGCGCGTCTTCGGCAAGCGCGGTGGGCAGACGCCGTACGATCTGGTCATAAAGCTTCTTGCCCAGCGCTTGTGCTTCTGCGCGTTCCTTGATCCGCAAATGGCGGCGGATCGCCGCGCGCGCTTTGCCGGTGATCGCAAAGTTCAGCCATTGCGGCTGCGGCCGCTGCGCCTTGGAGCGCAGAATCTGAACCTGATCGCCATTGTCGATCGGCGCGCGCAGCGGCACGACGCGCCCGTTGATCTTGGCGCCCACCGCCTGATCCCCCAGATCGGTGTGCAGCGCATAGGCAAAGTCGATTGGCGTTGCGCCCTTGGGCAATTGGATAAGCTCGCCGCGCGGGGTGAAGGCGAAAATCCGGTCGGCATACATCGCCATTTTGGTGTGTTCGAGCAGCTCTTCCGGGCTTTCGGCTGCATCCAGAATCTCGACCAGATCGGCGATCCAGCGCACTTGCGTATCAGGGCGCAGCTTGCCCTGTTTATAGGCCCAGTGCGCGGCCAGCCCATGCTCGGCCTCAGCGTGCATTTCGGCGGTTCGAATCTGGATTTCAACGCGGGTATTCTCCGCGTGCATGATCGTGGTGTGCAGCGAGCGATACCCGTTGCGTTTGGGCGTTGACACATAATCCTTGAACCGCATCGGCACCGTCGGCCAGCGGCGGTGGATGAGGCCAAGCGCGCGGTAGCAATCCTCCTCATTGGGCACGATGACGCGAAACGCCATGATGTCGGAGAGCTGTTCAAAGCTGATATGGCGCTCGCTCATCTTGCGCCAGATCGAATAGGGGTGCTTTTCGCGGCCCCAGATATCGGCCTCCACCCCGTGACGCAGCAAAAGCGCGCGCATCGACGCGGCGATTTTGGCGATGCGGTCGCCATCGCCCGCATTCAACAGTTCGAGCCGCTTGGTGATCGACGAAAAGGCGTCGGGCTCAAGCTGGCGAAAGGCCAGGCTCTGCATTTCGCGCATGAATTCATACATGCCGATGCGTTCGGCAAGCGGCGCGTAAATATCCATGGTCTCGCGTGCGATGCGGCGGCGCTTGTCCTCATTCTTGATGTGGTGGAGCGTGCGCATATTGTGCAGCCGGTCGGCGAGCTTGACCAGCAGCACGCGAATGTCGTCCGACATGGCGAGCAGGAATTTGCGCAGATTTTCGGCCGCGCGCTCGCTTTCGGTCTGCGCTTCGATTTTGGACAGCTTGGTTACGCCATCGACCATGCGTGCGACATTGTCACCGAACAGCCGCTGAATTTCGGCGGGCGTTGCGACCGTATCCTCGATCGTGTCGTGGAGGATCGCGGTCGCGATGGTCTCGTCATCAAGCCGCAGGTCGGTTAGGATGCCCGCGACTTCGATCGGGTGGCTGAAATAGGGATCGCCTGAGGCGCGCTTTTGCGATCCGTGCGCTTGAAGCGAAAACACATAAGCACGGTTGAGCAGCGCCTCGTCGGCGTTGGGATCGTAGCTCAAGACCCGATCGACAAGTTCATATTGGCGCAGCACGCGACCAATGTGGGGCCGCGTGCTGCTGCTTTGCAACAATTACTTGCAGTCGGGCGTCAACGCGCGACGGTATTGCACTTGGCGAGCGTCGCTTCGTCGAACGCGGCACCGGCAACGCTGAACGCATTCAGCTTGCCAACACGCTGGGCGACCATCTGGCACATGATGACATCGCGCTGCGTGCTCTTGGCGGCGCCGCACACGCCATCGGCGCACTTCCACAACGTGCCTGCGGTGATGAGCGTGTTCTTTGCGGGAGCCGTGGCGGGCGTTGCCGCATAATAGCCGCCGGTCTGCGCGACGGCGGGCGCCACAGCGATCAGCGACGCGGCAAGGGCGGCGATGGGGAACAAGCGGGTCATATTTTCCTCCGTTGATCGGGCGGCTGGGGAGTATCGCCCGGAAATGCGAATTAGGTTGCGATCCGCTACTTAGTCGAGTAAGTTTTTCGTTGCAACTAGAAACTTACATTTTCGTCGCGCAATCGGCGAAATGCGATAGGATGTCCGGCCTGATGGAAGGAAAGCTCAGAGAGCCACTGCGCGAACTTGCCGAATGCAGCTTGCCCGCTGCGCTCGAGGCAATGGGTGAACGCTGGTCGTTCCTCATTTTGCGCGCCGCGTTCAATGGCTTGTTTCATTTTGAAGAGTTTCAGTCGGAACTGGGCATTGCCCGCAATATCCTTGCCAATCGGCTCGCGCGGCTGGTCGAGCACGGCATTTTGAAGCGCGAGGCGATGGCCGATGACCGGCGCAAGATCGAATATCGGCTGACGGAAAAGGGCGCCGCTTTGCTTCCCACCATGGTGGCGCTGCGCCAATGGGGCGAGCGCTGGGAAACCGGCGTGGTGGCAACGCCGGTGCTGGTCGATGAGCGCGACCGCCGCCCGATCCGGCAGGTTGAGGTGCATGGCTGGGACGGGCGCGTGCTGCGCAAGGGCGATCTGGTCTGGGCGCTCCCCGAAGAGGTGGCGAGTGCCGTCGATCCGGCCTAACCGCAACGCTCGCTAACGCGCGGTCAGCCGCTCGAGTGCTGCACGCACTTCGCCGGTGATCGGCGCGGGGCGTCCCCCCAAATCGGCGACATGGACGATGACCATCTCGATCACACAATGGAGATCGCCAGTGCCGGCGTGGCACAGCTCAAACCGCTGGGTCAAGCTGGTGGTGCCGACGCGCTCGATGCGCACAAAGGCCTCGATCTCGTCACCCATTGCAAAGGGTTTCAGATAGTCGATTTCGGTGTGGCGGACATGAAATTCAGCGGACGTCCAGGCAGTGCCCAGATCGTCCATCCCGCTCCATTCCCAAAATTCGCCGACCGCGTAATCGGCATATTCCAGGTAGCGCGAGTTGAATACGATCCGCTGGCCGTCGATTTCGGCGTAGCGGACCTTGAAGCGGGTGGAGAACTGGAAACCGGATCGGACCATGGCGCGCGCGATGCCGGGCCGCGCGGCGATGGTCAAGCCGCGATCAGCTGGCGTCGCGGGCACCCGATGCGGTATTTACCCCCATTGACTGGAGATAGCGGCGGATGTTGCGCGCGGCCTGGCGCAGGCGTTGCTCATTTTCGACCAGCGCGATGCGGACAAACCCCTCGCCATTCTCCCCATAGCCAACGCCAGGGGCGACCGCGACTTTCGCCTCGGTCAGCAATTGCTTGCTGAATTCCAGACTTCCCAGATGCGCCAGCGCTGGCGGCAGCGGCGCCCAGGCAAACATTGACGCAGACGGTGCGGGCACGTCCCACCCGGCGCGCCCAAAGCTTTCGACCAGCACATCGCGGCGATGGTGGTAAAGTGCGCGGTTCGCCGCGACTATATCCTGCGGGCCATTGAGCGCGGCACAGGCGGCGGCCTGAATCGGCGTGAACGCGCCATAATCGAGATAGGATTTCACTCGCGTCATCGCCGCAATCAATTGCGGGTTGCCCACCGCAAAACCAATCCGCCACCCGGCCATCGAATAGGTTTTCGACAGCGAGGTGAACTCAACCGCCACCTCCTTTGCCCCTGTCACTTGCAGGATCGACGCGGTCGGCTTGCCGTCGTAGTAGAGCTCGGAATAGGCAAGGTCGGAAATCAGCCACACCTTGTTCTCCCGCGCCCAGTCCACCAGCCGTTCGTAAAAGGCGACGTCAACCGTCTCCGCCGTCGGGTTGGACGGGTAATTGACCACCAGCACGCTGGGTCGTGGCACCGTAAACGCCATGGCGCGGTCCAGTGCGTCCCAATAATGATCGTCGGGCGTGGTCGGCACGCTGCGGATCGTGGCGCCGGCAATGATGAAGCCGAAAGTGTGAATCGGATAGCTGGGATTGGGCGCAAGGACGACATCGCCGGGTGCGGTAATCGCGGTGGCAAGGCTCGCCAGCCCCTCCTTCGACCCCATTGTCACTACGACTTCGCGATCGGGATCGATCTCCACCCCGAAACGGCGTCCGTAATAACTGGCCTGAGCGCGGCGCAAGCCCGGAATCCCGCGCGACGCCGAATAGCCATGGGCGTCGGGTTTGGCGGCGACTTCGCACAGCTTTTCGATGACGTGCGGCGGCGGCGGTAAATCGGGATTGCCCATGCCCAGGTCGATAATATCCTCCCCGCCTGCACGGGCGGCCGCGCGCATCGCATTGACCTCGGCAATGACATAGGGCGGCAAGCGCTTCATGCGGTAAAATTCGTCGGACATTTGAACCGGTTCACTCCCTTTTGCCTAATCTTGTCATGCTGTGCGGTGTTGCGGCCGATCTGCCCGGTTCGGCTGGGAAAAGCGCCTGCAACCCCTCTCGTCCCGGCGATCTGCAGATGCTAGTGATTGTGCAAGCTCGGAGCAAATCACAAGAATCGCGGTCGACCGCGATAAATCGGAAGAGGATATTATGGCCGATCCCGACTCGCCACCGCCACAGCCGCTGCCTATCCCCAGCCTGGAGGATATGCAGCACTGGACCTGGGTAATGGGCCGCACGCAGCAGATGATGCTGGAGGCCGGGTTGCAGACGATCGAGGAATCGCCCGCCGTGCCGATCATCCCCGGCTTTACCGATCCGCGCACGATCGAGCGCGCGCGCGATTTCTGGACGGACAGCATGAAACTGTGGGGCCGATTTCTGGCGCCCGCCGATGCTTCGGTCGAGCCCGAAGCTCCCGCGCACGCCAAGGACAAACGGTTCAAGGATGCGGCCTGGCGCGACAATCCCGTGTTCGACTGGATCCGGCAGAGTTATCTGCTGATGTCGGACCATATCCAGCGCGGCGTGGATGAGTTTGACGGGCTAGAACCGGCGCAGCGCGAGAAGCTGCGCTTTGCCACCCGCAACATTGTCGAGGCGATGAGCCCCAGCAATTTCCCCGCCACCAATCCGCTGGTCATTGCCCGCACGGTGGAGACCGGCGGCGAGAATCTGTTGAACGGCATGCAGCATATGCTGGCCGATCTGACCAAGGGCCAGTTGACGCATACCGACCCGAATGCGTTCGAGGTCGGCCGCAACATCGCGACCACACCCGGCAAAGTCATCAAGCGCACGCCGCTTTACGAATTGATTCAGTATAGCCCGACGACCAAGGAGGTGATCGAGACGCCGCTGGTCATTTTTCCGCCGTGGATCAACCGGTTCTATATCCTTGATCTGACCGCGGAAAAAAGCTTCATTAAGTGGGCGGTCGATCAGGGGTTGACCGTGTTCATGGTGTCGTGGCGGTCGGCCGATGCGTCGATGAAGGATGTTACCTGGGACGATTATGTCGAGGCCGGGCAAATTGATGCGATCGACACGATCCGCGACGTGCTGAAGGTCAACGCCGTTCACACCATCGGCTATTGTGTGGCGGGAACCACGCTTGCGGCGACGCTGGCGGTGCTGGCCGCACGCGGGCAGGCCGACAAGGTCAAAAGCGCGACGTTCTTCACCGCGCAAGTTGATTTTACCCGCGCGGGGGAATTGCTCAATTTCGTCGATGACGATCAATTGAAAATAATCGAACAAGTGTCGGGCGATGGTTATCTGGACGGCCGCTATATGGCGCTGACGTTCAATCTGTTACGCGGGCGTGATCTGATCTGGAACTACGTCACTAATAACTATCTTATGGGTCAGGATTATGTGCCCTTCGATCTCCTTCACTGGAATGGCGACACCACAAATTTGCCCAGTAAATGGCATTTGAGTTATTTGCGTGACCTTTATCGTGACAATTTGCTGGTGCAGCCGGGCGCGCTCAGTATTGCGGGTACGCCAATTGATTTACGGCAAGTTACAACGCCCAGCTATATTCAGGCGGGCCGTGAGGATCATATCG
The DNA here is from genome assembly GCA_002403415.1 of Sphingomonas sp. UBA4766. Taxonomy (GTDB): domain Bacteria; phylum Pseudomonadota; class Alphaproteobacteria; order Sphingomonadales; family Sphingomonadaceae; genus Sphingomonas. The sequence continues at coordinate 13,512 of DHHS01000209.1, forward strand.
CCCCGCCGGACAGTGTGTGGCAATTGACGCGCCACTTCGGCGGGCCGATGAAATTCGTGCTTGCGGGATCAGGGCATATTGCCGGTGTCGTCAATCCTCCGGCAGCGGGAAAGTATCAGTATTGGACCAACCCTGTGCTGGCCGGGACGCTGGCCGATTTTGTCGCGGGTGCGGTCGAGACCAAGGGGAGCTGGTGGCCCGACTGGATCGAATGGGTGCGCGGGCACGGCAATGCGAAGGTCCCCGCAAAGGGCGCGCGCGTGCCGGGCAAGGGCAAGTTGAAATCGGTGTGCGACGCGCCGGGGGATTATGTGAAGGCCCGATAAAAAGATTATTTTACAGCGATATCTGCATCATCATTACATTTTTGCTGCAATGCACAAAAACACTTGATTCCTCGGTCTTGTGCAAGTATATTGCAGCGCAACATAGTGCTAGATGGAGCCTGTCATGGCAAGCAAGGAACCCAAATCGGTCGCTAAGTCGGTCGATGCGACCAAGCCGGTCGCAAAGGCTGTAGAGGGAGCGGCCTCCGCCTCGGTCGCGACCAAGCCGGTTGCGGTCAAACCCGCCACAGCGAAAGGGAGCCGTCCGCGTGCGACGGCCAAGCCCGCCGCGCCGATCATCGCCGATGACGCGCCGGTGGCGACCCCGGTTCAGGTTGAAACGCCTGTCGCGGTCGAACCTTCGGCTCCGGCTCCCGTCGAAGCTGTGGCGATTTCTGCTCCCGTCACTCAGGTCCCGGTCACGCCGGTGTCTGTCACTTCAGCCCCTGTTACCCCGTCTGCCGTTGCGGCGCCCGCAGCATCGGCTCCCATCCCGACCACCTCAACCAAAAAGGCACTTCTCATGGAAAACGCACTGCACACCGTCACGGAAAAGACCCAGGCCCTGTTCGCTGACATGAACGATCGCACCAAGGCGGCCGTTGAAAAGAGCACCCAAATGCTCGCCGACATGAACGAATTCGGCAAGGGCAATGTCGAAGCGATCGTCGAATCGTCGAAGATCGCCGCCAAGGGCATGGAAACGATCGGCCAGGACGCCGCCGAATTCACGCGCAAGACCTTTGAAGGTGCCACCGCGGCAATGCGCAACATGGCGTCGGTCAAGACCCCGGCCGATTTCATGAAGTTGCAGAGCGAGCTGGTCCGCACCGCGTTCGACTCGCTGGTTGCTGAAACCTCGAAGAACACCGAAGCGATGCTGAAGCTGGCAGGCGATGTCGCACAGCCGCTGTCGAACCGCGTGGCCGTTGCCGCTGAAAAGGTAAAGACCGCCGCGTAAGCGAGTCGACGCCTCGGCGTCCCGAAATGCGAAGGGGCAGCGGTTCAAACGCGAATCGCTGCCCCTTTTTTTATGAATTTGGCGGGCGTCGCGCGACATTTCCGTTCGCTTGCCTATTGCCCTTGCCCCCCCGGGTGCCATATTTTCCGCACCACATGACGAAAGCTTTCCCTCTGCGCCATCAGTTTGCCACGCCCCTCGCCATGGCCGAGCGCCGCGACGAGGATGAGGGCACCGGCCTTGGTATCGCCACGCGCACGCGCGCGCGTACCAAACGGCCAACGCCCTATCGGGTGCTGATGCTGAACGACGATTATACGCCGATGGAATTTGTCGTGCTGTGCCTCCAGCGGTTTTTCCGCATGAGCATCGAGGAAGCGACGCGGGTCATGCTCCACGTCCATCAAAAGGGCGTGGGGGTGTGCGGGGTCTTTACCTATGAAGTCGCCGAGACCAAGGTCACCCAAGTCATGGATTTCGCGCGCCAGAATCAGCACCCGTTACAATGCACGCTTGAAAAGGCCTGACGCTTTCCCGCCACTTGATCCAAAGTTTTCGTGAAATGCCCCCCGTTGCATGATGCCAACTGTCGCCGCGATGAAATCGGGCGCGGTTGGGCGGCGTCTGGACTTGGAGGGGAGCCACCAGACGCCGCCGTTCGCGCTACCAACGGGGGGGCTGGGTCGGTAGCCCCCATTGTATACGCTTGATCGCTAAGATTTACGATGGCTGGTTTTCCGATTATTGCGACAACGAACAGCACTTTGGTCGAAAGCTGCCATCATTATTGCTTATCGACCGATTTACGCATGTTTAACGCGCGTCCGACCCGCCGCCGCGCATCACATAGTCGCGGCGTTCATAGGGCGGGGCTAACCCCTCGACCCAGGCGCCGTGCGCATGGGTGAGCGCGACCAGCTCCATCGGGGTGTCACTGGGCCAGCCGCGCACCCGAACTTCGTGGCGGTGGAGGTCGCGATTGGGCTCCATCATCACCCAGCCAAGCGGGCGTTCAGGCGTGGCGGCGGCGCCTGCCTTTGCCATTGCGGTGCGGATACGGTCGCGCCCGTCGGGTGACAGATATTGCCACATCACCGAATGGACGAGCACACGCATCACCCCCGTTGCCTGCGGAGTGGCAAGCTGCGCCTCCACCCAGTCGGCGGCGTCGCCCTGCGCCAGCGTCACGCCGTCGCGGCGGACCATCGCGATCGCGGTGTCGATCCGGCGTTGACGTTCCGTTGCGTCGATCCAGACATAGGCGGCAAGCGCTTCGGCGGCAGCCGGGTCGCGCAGGTCAACCGGCGCGATGTCGACGCCGCGCGTGCTGGTGATGGTGACGGGCGCGGCAGGCGGCGGTGGCCCGCGCCAGTCGGGGTGGATCATGATTTCGGCGGTCTCAGGCCCGGCACGCACCCCGCCCAGGTCAAAGCCGAAGCGGTCAATCAGCAGATTCAGCCCCGCGCTCGACCCGATTTCCATCAGCTCGAACGGCATGGCGAATCGGGCCGCCAGGTGGAGCAGCCCGGTCATCAGCCCGGCGGATCGCCCGGCTTCATTGGTCTGTGGAGGGCCGTCGAGCCAGGGGAGGAGGGCGGCATCATGCGTTGTCAGCACCCGCGCAATGACGGTATCGACCGCTGCATCCTCGGTCACTTCGCCCCGGAAGACCGCCGACAGCCCTGCATCAGCACCCGCACGGTGCAACGCATGGAGCCCACCGACCAGCCGCAACGCCAACGCATCGGCCACCGGCTCCCCCGGCCAGTCGATCACCGCACGGCCAGTGGCGCTGTCGCGGGAGACCGCACGACCGAGCGCGCGGTTGACCCGCGCGGTGACCGGCGCGGCCATTGCGGTGCAATAATCGGCCTGAACGGCAAAGGCCGCCCGGTTGGTCATTTCGTCTGCCATCATCTTTCCTCCTCGTCCGATTGTCCCCTTGTTGCACGGGAAGGCGACCCCACCTATGGCCGCTCAACCTATGGCCGATCCGATCATCATTGCCGTGCCCAAGGGGCGCATTCTGGGCGAGGCGTTGCCGCTGCTCGGCAAGGTCGGGATTGTGCCCGAAGCGGCCTTCGCCGATGAGGGGTCGCGCGCGTTGCGCTTTTCGACCAATGATCCGAACATCGACCTGATCCGGGTGCGCGCATTCGATGTCGCGACCTTTGTGGCGCATGGTGCCGCGCAACTGGGCATTGTCGGCGCCGACGTGTTGATGGAATTCGACTATCCCGAACTTTATGCGCCCGTCGACCTGCGCATTGGCCAGTGCCGGATTTCGGTGGCGGAGCCCGCCGCCCTTGCCGCCAGCGATGATCCGCGCGGATGGAGCCACGTGCGGGTCGCGACCAAATATCCGCATTTGACCAAGGCGCATTTCGCGGCGCGCGGGGTGCAGGCGGAATGCATCAAGCTTAATGGCGCGATGGAGCTGGCGCCGCTGCTGGGCCTGGCGCCGCGCATTGTCGATCTGGTGTCGTCGGGGCGCACGCTGGCGGAAAATGGGCTGGTCGAGATGGACGTGATTGCGCAGATAACCAGCCGCCTGATCGTCAACCGAGCCGCGTTCAAGACGCGCCCGCCAATTGTGCCGCTGGTCGATGCTTTTCGAAAGGCCGTTGCCTGACATGGTTCGTTTGTCCGCCGCTGATCTCGGATTTGCCAGTGAATTCGCTGCACTCGTCAATGCGCGCCGCGAAGCCGATGCGGCGGTGGCCGATGATGTCCGCGCCCTCATCGCGCGCGTGCGCGACGAGGGCGATGCGGCGATTGCCGATCTGACCCGGCGATTTGACGGCCATGATCTCGACATATCGGGCTGGTCGATTCGCCTCGCCGATTGTCGCGCCGCTTATGAAGCGCTGATGCCCGAATTGCGCGCAGCGCTAGACCTCGCCGCAGCGCGTATCCGCCGCTATCACCTTGCCCAACGCCCCGCCGATAGCGATGCGGTCGACGCGGCAGGCGTGCGGCTGGGTGCGCGCTGGTCGGCGGTGGCAGCCGCCGGGGTCTATGTGCCGGGCGGGCGCGCGGCCTATCCCTCCTCGGTGCTGATGAACGCGATTCCCGCCAGGGTCGCGGGCGTTGAGCGGCTGGTGATGGTGACGCCGACACCACGGGGAGAGGTCAATCCGCTGGTGCTGGCGGCCGCGCATCTGGCGGGGGTGGACGAGGTGTGGCGGATCGGCGGCGCGCAGGCGGTGGCCGCACTTGCTTACGGCACTGATCGGATTGCGCCGGTGGATGTTGTCACCGGTCCCGGCAATGCCTGGGTCGCGGAGGCCAAGCGCCAGCTTTACGGCGTGGTCGGTATCGACATGGTGGCGGGGCCAAGCGAGATTGTGGTGGTGGCCGACGGTGCAAACGACCCGGCGTGGATTGCCGCGGACCTGCTCAGCCAGTCCGAGCACGACCCTACCAGCCAGTCGATCCTGTTCACCGACGACGCGGGCTTTGCCGACGCGGTGGCCGCCGCGGTGGAGGCGCAATTGACGACGCTCGCCACCGAAGCGGTCGCGCGGGCGGCTTGGGACGTCAATGGCGCGATCATCCTGGTCGGCGCGCTGGAGGACGCGATGCCGCTGATCGACCGGCTCGCGCCCGAACATCTGGAGCTCGCCGTCGAAAACCCGCAAGGCTTGTTCGACCGCGTGCGCCACGCCGGTTCGGTGTTCCTTGGCCGCCACACGCCCGAGGCGGTGGGCGATTATGTCGCGGGCCCGAATCACGTTCTGCCCACCGGCCGCCGCGCACGCTTTTCGAGCGGGCTGTCGGTGCTTGATTTCATGAAGCGGACCAGCTTTCTTCAGCTTGATGAGGCGAGCCTTGCCGCGATTGGCCCGGCGGCGGTGGCGCTTGCTGGGGCCGAAGGGCTGCCCGCGCACGCGCGCTCGGTCGCGCTGCGGCTGGGCGGGGGGGCATAAACGATGCCGCGCTCGCTCCCCCGCACCAAGGCGCGCGCCGCCGCCCGGCTCGCCGCAGTTCAGGCGCTGTATCAGCATGAGATGGAGGCAACGCCGCTCGTCCAGCTCCTCCACGAATTCCACCAACACCGGCTGGGCGCGACGATCGAGGACGCCGAATATGCCGAGGCCGATGTCGATTTCTTCGACGATGTCGTGAAGGGCACGCTCGCGCGGCGGATGGAGATCGATTCGCTGATCACGACCAAGCTCGCGAGCGGGTGGAGTCTCGAACGGCTCGACAAGCCGATGAAGGCGATTCTGCGCTGCGGCTCTTATGAGCTGATCGCGCGCGCCGATGTGCCGGTGGCCGCCGTCATCACCGAATATGTCGACGTCGCCCACGCCTTTTACGACAAGCGCGAGGCGGGGTTTGTCAACGGCCTGCTCGATGCGATCGGCAAGGACGTGCGCGCCGCCACCAGCTAAGGAACGCGGCGATGACCGAAGCGGACTTCCTAGCTGCCTTGCGCACCCTTTCGCTCCATCCCGGTGCGCAGGGGCTGGCGGACGATGTCGCGCGGCTAGGCGATCTGGTGCTGACCACGGATACGCTGGTTGAGGGGGTCCACTTCCTGAGCAGCGATCCGGCGGGCGATGTCGCGTGGAAGCTGATCGCCGTCAATCTGTCCGATCTCGCGGCCAAGGGCGCCGAGCCGGTCGGCGTGCTGCTCAACTATCCGCTTAGCGATGACGCGTGGGATGCCGGGTTTCTGTGCGGGCTGGGGGAGGTGCTGGCGGCGCATGGCTGCGCGCTGTTGGGGGGCGATACCGTCAGCTTGCCGCCGGGCGCGGCGCGGGTGCTGAGCGCGACCGCGATTGGTGCCTTGGGCCCGGCCAATCCGGCGCGCGGGCGGGCGCAGGCGGGCGATCGGCTTTATGTGACGGGCCCGATTGGTGATGCGGGTGCTGGCCTGGCGATTGCCCAGGGGGCAGTGGGCCCCGATGCGCTGCTGGCGGCCTATCGCCGCCCGGTGCCGCTGATTGCGCAGGGGCGCGCGCTCGCGTCGATCGTCAATGCCATGATGGACGTGTCCGACGGGGTGCTGATCGACGCGGCGCGGATGGCGGCGGCGAGCGGGCTTGCCGTGACCGTCGATCTGGCGCTGATCCCGCTTTCAAAAGCCTATCGTGCGCAGTGCGGCGATGATCGCGCCGCGCGGCTGGCCGCCGCCACGGCCGGGGATGATTATCAATTGCTGTTCGCCGCCGCGCCCGACACGCCTTTGCCGGTCGCAGCCCAAGTAATCGGTCGGTTCGCGGGCGGCGCCGGGTTGTCGCTGATCGAGGGCGGCGCGCCCGTCACGGTGCCCGACCGGCTCGGTTTCGAGCACCGCTGCTAAGGCGGCTTGCGCAACGGGTCCTCCGCCGTTTAGGTAGCTCGGGCAATAATAATCGGGTTGGACACCGGCACCGGCACCGAAAAGAACAAAGGGGAATGGAATGCTGATCGTCTATGCGGCCATGGTCTGTGGCCTGCTCGCCGTGCTTTACGGCTTTGTCACCAGTCGTCAGGTGCTTGGCGCCGCCGCAGGCAACGAAAAGATGCAGGATATTGCCGCTGCCATTCAGGAAGGCGCGCAGGCCTATCTCGGCCGCCAATATCGCACGATCGCGGTGGTGGGGGCGATTGTTGCCGCGTTGATCTGGGTGTTTCTCGACCAGCTCGGCGCGCCCGTCTCGACGATCGGCTTTGCGATTGGCGCGGTGTTGTCGGGTGTGGCGGGCTATGTCGGCATGAACATCTCGGTGCGCGCCAATGTGCGCACGGCCGAGGCCGCACGGAGCTCGCTTCAAGGCGGGCTGACAATGGCGTTCCGTTCGGGCGCGATCACGGGGATGCTGGTCGCGGGGCTGGGCCTGCTCTCGATTGCCGGGATTTTCTGGTATCTGGTCGGGCCGGGCGGCAATGAGCCCGGTAGTGCGGTGGTGGTTGAGGCGTTGACCGCGCTCGCGTTTGGCGCGTCGCTGATTTCGATTTTCGCCCGGCTCGGCGGTGGCATTTTCACCAAGGCGGCCGATGTCGGTGCCGATCTGGTCGGCAAGGTCGAGGCGGGTATTCCAGAGGATGATCCCCGCAACCCCGCAACGATTGCCGATAATGTCGGCGACAATGTCGGCGACTGCGCCGGGATGGCCGCCGATTTGTTTGAAACCTATGTTGTGACCATCGGGGTCACGATGATTTCGGTCGCGCTCGCGCTGAAAGGGGCACCCAATCTGCTCGCGCTGATGGGGCTGCCGCTGATCGTTGGCGGGGTGTGCATCATCACCTCGATCATCGGCACATATTTTGTGCGGCTGGGGTCGTCGGGGTCGATCATGGGCGCGCTCTACAAGGGGTTTTGGGCGAGCGTGGTGCTGTCGGTGCCCGCGATCTTCTTTGCCACCCAATATGCGCTGGGCGATATGAACGCGGTGATCGGCGCGAATAGCAATGCGAGTTTCCTCGACGGCGGAACGCCGGAGGCGCTGGCGGGGGCTGCTGCCACGAGTGTGACGGGCATGGCGCTGTTCTGGTCGATGATGATCGGGCTCGTCGTGACCGGCCTGCTCGTGTGGATCACCGAATATTATACCGGCACCGGCTTTCGCCCTGTCCGCTCGATCGCCAAGGCGTCGGAAACCGGCCATGGCACCAATGTGATTCAGGGGCTGGCGATCAGTCTTGAATCGACCGCGCTGCCCACCTTCGTCATCGTGATCGCGGTGATCGCGGCATATCAGCTTGCAGGCGTAATCGGCATTGCCTTCGCCGCCACCGCCATGCTGGCGCAGGCAGGGATGGTGGTGGCGCTCGACGCTTATGGTCCGGTCACTGACAATGCGGGCGGGATCGCCGAAATGGCGGGCTTGCCCGATGATGTGCGGCAAAAGACCGACGCGCTCGATGCGGTCGGCAACACGACCAAGGCCGTGACCAAGGGCTATGCGATTGGCTCGGCGGCACTCGCCGCACTTGTGCTGTTCAATGCCTATACATCCGATCTGGCGAAGGATTTCCCGGCGCTCAAGGTCGATTTCCAATTATCCAACCCGTATGTGATCGTCGGCTTGCTGCTCGGCGCGCTGCTCCCCTATCTGTTCGGGGCGATGGGGATGACCGCGGTTGGCCGCGCGGCTGGAGCAGTTGTGGAGGAAGTGCGCGAGCAGTTTCGTACCAACCCGGGCATCATGGCGGGGACCAGTCGCCCCAATTATGCCCGCACCGTCGACCTGGTGACCAAGGCGGCGATCCGCGAAATGATCGTTCCCAGCTTGCTGCCGGTGCTGTCGCCGATCCTCGTCTATTTCATCATTGCGGGCGTGGCGGATCAGGCACAGGGTTTTGCAGCGCTTGGCGCGATGCTGCTCGGCGTGATCGTGTCGGGGCTGTTCGTGGCGATTTCGATGACGTCGGGCGGCGGCGCGTGGGACAATGCCAAGAAATATATCGAAGACGGCAACCATGGCGGCAAGGGCAGTGAAGCGCACAAGGCAGCCGTCACCGGTGACACGGTGGGCGATCCTTACAAGGACACCGCCGGCCCGGCGGTGAACCCGATGATCAAGATCACCAATA
>DHHS01000205.1:0-21284 GCA_002403415.1 Sphingomonas sp. UBA4766
CGGTCGATGGTCGCACCCAGCCCGGTCGAGGTGCTGACCGCGGGGTCGGCAATCGCCTGAAACGCCGCCGCCAGTCCGCCGCCGCTGGCACCCGTGCCGTTTGCGAACAGCGCCTCCACCGCCTCGGGGAAATCGCGCAGCGCCGCATCAAGCCGTTCGGTCCGCACCGAAATCGTGCCGTCACGATTGGTGCTGACGCCGACATCAGCCAAAGTGCGCGGCGCGCCCGTCTCGGTCGTCGTGCTAAGCTGCGTCAGGTTCAGCCGACCAAGCGCGGCACCGAATGACCGCGCCGCCGCATCGCCACGCAACGGGCCATCAACGGCATTGGTTTGCGCGCGCAGATTGGCCTGCAAATTGTTGAACGCGCTGACATAATCGTTCACCACTTGGCGCAGTGTATCGGTCGGCGTGCTGCTGGTCAGCGAGACGGTGGTGCCAACGCTTGGGGCGACAAGATCGAGCCGCACGCCGTCGACCAGATCGCTGATCGAATTGGTCGACCGTTTCAGCGCGGTGCCATCAACCGCAACAATCGCGTCCTGCGCGGCGGTGCCGACGGTCGAGCCGACCCCGACGTTTAGCGCCGCCAACCCTTCGGCTCCGACATCTTCGGTCGCGGTCAGCGTGAAGGCCTGCGCTTCGCCCGTCGCCCCTTTGAGCGCGAGGCGGGCGCCGGCCGAATCCGAAATGATCGTCGCAGTCACGCCTGCGTCAGCCGCGTTAATTGCGGCGGCAATCCCCTCCAGGCTTGAATTGCTGCTATCGATCGTGATGTCGACCGCCGCGCTGGTCCCGGCGGTAAAGCCGGTGATCGCGCCGTCGGCGGTGGTTGCGACCCCCAGTTGTAGCGTCAGCGTCCCGGTACCAACAGCGGCGGCGCGATCGGCAACCGGCGCGCTTGCGGTTGCTTGTGCCTGTGCCAGTTGCCGCACCTCAAGCTGCGTCGACACGCCCGACAGCCGCGCACCAGAAATCGCGGTGGCGCGCACGATATTGGTGTTCGAACTGGTCGCTTGCGCCGACACCGTGCCGCCGGTCGCGAGTGTTTTCAGCCCCTCGACAAAGCTGTTAATGTCGCTGCGCAGCGTGCCGGCTGCCGAAATCTGCGCCGACAGGGTCTGGTTCTGGCGATTGAGCGTGCTGTTGCGCGCCTGAAAGCTTGCGGTCACCAAATCGTTGACCAGCGCGCTGATGTTGATGCCCGACCCCGCGCCCAGCGTATTGACGATTGAATCAGTCATGCAACACCCCGCTACCTACCCCATAAGCAACGACCAAAGGCGGCCAAAGCTTAGCCATTATCAGCAATTTTCGCGCCATTTTCGTCAAAACGGGCGCCCGGTGGCACAGTGACGGGCGGCGGCGCAGCCCCCGGCGCGCCGGTGAGCCCGAAAACGAACGCGAGCACGGTCGCGATCGCCTGGTACAGGTCGTCGCGAATCTCCTGCCCCTCGCGCGTGGTGAAATAGAGCGCGCGGGCGAGCATCGGATATTCCAGGCACGGCACCCGCGATTCCGCCGCCAGCTCGCGGATCGCCAGCGCGATCTCGCCGCGCCCCTTGGCCACCACCACCGGCACCTGATCCTTGCCGCGTTCATAACGCAGCGCGACCGAAAAGTGGGTCGGGTTGGTCAGCACGACATCGGCCTGGGCCACCACCTTGCGCAGGTTGCGCTTGGCGATTTCGTGCCGCCGCTGGCGCTGCGCATTCTTGGCCTCGGGATTGCCCTCGGTCTCCTTGTGCTCATCCTTAACCTGTTGCTTGGTCATGCGCAGCTTCTGGAACAATTGCACCATCTGCACGGGCACATCGACCATCGCGATCAGCACCAGCCCGCCCGCCATCGCGAACAGCGCGGTGGTCAGCATTCCGCCCAGCGCCGCCACGCTGGCACGCACATCGGTGGAAACGAGCCCGACCGACTGGTGCATGATCTGCACCAGCATGTAATATCCGATCGCGCCGAGCAGCACGACCTTCAGCAGTGATTTGCCCAGCTCGATCCAGCCATTTGGTCCGAAAATCCGCTTCAGGCCCGAAGCCGGGTTAATCCGTGATGCCTTGGGCGCGATCAGCTTTCCGTTGAAGCTTAGCGCGCCAAGCCCCGCCTGGCTGAGAATGGCGGCGACCAGCGCAATCGCCAGCAGCGCGATGATCGACGGCGCGATCTGCCATCCCGCCGCCGCGAGTGGGCGCAACGGCTGAAAATCGGCAACGTCGCGCGCGTCAAAGCGAAAGCTCGACACCATTAGCGCCTCGCACGCCGCAAACAACTGTGGCCCGAACAGCGCGAGCCAGCCAATCCCCGCAAGCACCGTCAGCGCGGTTGCAAATTCGCGGCTGCGGAGAAGTTGCCCTTCGTTGAATGCGTCCTTGCGACGCTTGGCTGTTGGGCGTTCTGTCTTTTCGCCTGCTTCCTCTGCCATCAGCCGAGCACCAGGCTTTTGGCGGCCGCCAGCCCTTCACGCACAATCACGACCATGTAATCACCCATCGCCGGAAACGCGATGACCAGTGCCACAACGCCGACTGCCAGACTCATCGGCAGCCCGACCGCAAACAGGTTAAGCGCCGGCGCCGACCGCGACAGCATCCCGACAATCAGATTGAGGCACAGCAGCAAAAACCCGACCGGCAGCGCAAGCAGAAACCCGGCCGAAAACGTATAGCCGCCGAACATCGCGATATCGCGTAACTGCCCCGCCGCGAGCCAGGCGCGCCCCGGCGGCAGCGCGGTATAGCTCTCCACAATCAGCTCGACGAGCATGAGGTGCCCGTTCACCGAAAGGAACAACAGCGTCAGCAGCGTCGACATGAACATGCCAAGTGCTGTCGACGACGTCCCGTTTTGCGGGTCCAGTGCTGAAGCAAAACCGATCCCCATCGAATTGCCGATCAACTCCCCGGCCAGCAGGGGTGCGGCAAAGGCGATCTGGAGGACAAAACCGATCGCGAGCCCCACCAGTGCCTCCGCCGCAACCGCTAGGAACGTAGTGATCGCAAAGACTTGCGACGGAGCAGCCACCGTCTGCGTGCCGAGCACCAGCACGCCAATCGCCCCCGCCAAGCCAATCCGCGCCTGAAGCGGCACCGACACCGCGCCAAATATGGGCGCTGCGACAAAGGTTGCGCCGACGCGAACCATGACAAACAGCAGCGCCCAGAGCTGGGGTTCGATGGAAAGGCCGAAGCCGAACACTTACTTCACCAGATCCGGGATCCGCTCAAACACGCCGATGGTAAAATCGCTGAGCAGGCCAAGGATCATAGCCCCGAAAATGACCAGCGATACCGCGACCACCACCAGCTTTGGCACGAATGTCAGCGTCTGTTCGTTGATCGAGGTGGCCGCCTGCACCATCCCCAGGATCAGACCAGACAGCAGTGCCGGGATCAGGATGGGCGCGGCGGCCAGCGCCAGCACCCACAGCGCCTCATGCGCGACGGTCAGGAAAAATTGGCTGTCCATGTCCGCATCACCTCATGAAACTATTGGCAAGACTGCCCATCGCCAGCGCCCAACCGTCAACGAGGACGAACAGCAACAGCTTGAACGGCAGAGAAATAATTGTCGGCGACACCATCATCATGCCCAGCGCCATGAGGACCGAGGCCACGATCAGGTCGATGACGATGAAGGGGAGAAAGATCAGGAAACCAATCTGGAATGCCGTTTTCAATTCGCTGGTCACAAAGGACGGCAACAGCACCGAATAGGGCACATCGGCCGGGTTGGCGTAGGGGCCGGATTTGGCGATCTGCGCGAACAGCGCAATGTCTTTCTTGCGGGTTTGCTTCAGCATAAAGCCGTGCAGCGGCAACGCTGCTGTCTTAATCATCTCGGTCGCGCCGATGCGCCCCTCGGCATAGGGTTGGATCGCGGTCTTGTTCATGACATCGATCGTCGGCGCCATGACGAATAGCGAGAGGAAGAGCGACAGGCCAATCAGCACCTGATTGGGCGGCGTTTGCTGTAGCCCCAAGGCCTGACGCAGCAGCGAGAGCACGATGATGATGCGGGTAAAGCTGCTCATCATCAGCAAAATGCCCGGCAGGACCGAGAGCAGCCCCATGATGATGAGGATTTGGAGGCTGAGCGCCAGCGGCGCTTTGCCCCCGCCCAGATCGCCCAACGCGCGGTCCACTGCATCGCCAACCCCAGGGGCGGCGGGCGCGGGCGGGGCGGGCACGATCTGCGCGACCCCCGGCACCGCGATGACGAGCCCGGCAATGACCGCCAGCAGAATCAACACCCAGCGCGCGGCCGTACCACGCCGGTCGGGCGCGAGCGCTGCCTCGCGAAACAGGCTCGGCCGCTCAGCGGGCCGCAAGCGACGGACCGAAAGGGTCATTTGTCCCCCCGGTCGATCAGCGTGACGCCCCCGCGCGCAACCGAAACGAGCAGCTTGCGCCCCTCAAACTCCAGCACGGCGAGCTTGACGCCCGGCGACACCATCATCGTTTCCTTGACACTCAGCATCCGCTCACCCGACTGGCCGGGAATCCGCTCCTGAAGGCGGCGCCACAGATAAAGCGACCCGATCATCAGGCCGCACACCAGCGGCAACATGATCGCCAGCTTCAGGACATATTCCCACATCATCGCTATCGGCTCGCGCGTTTTTCGGGGCTGACGAGTTCGGTCATGCGCACGCCAAAGCGTTCGCCAACCGTCACCACTTCGCCGCGGCCAATCAGCGTCCCGTTGACGAACACGTCGAGCAGGTCATTCGCTTGGCGATCAAGCTCGATCACGCTCATCTCGCCCAGCGCCAGCAATTCGCGCAGGGACAGGCTGGTCGAACCGATTTCGACAGTCAGTTTGACGTCAACATCCTGAAGCAGCCGGAAATTGGCGGCCACGGCACCGTCGACGGGAAATCCGCCGGTCAGGTCGTTCATTCGGTGTCCCCTTCATTCTTGAACGCAAGCTGTGAAATCTTGATTGCGGCCCGCCCATTGGCGGTGCCAACTGTGCCCAGCCCCAGCCGGTTATTCCCCACCATCACTGGCACATCGGCGCCAAAGCTGATCGGGATGACGTCGCCGGGCTGCAATTCCATCAACCGGGCGAGCGAGATCACCGGCTCGTCGAGCACCGATCGCACCGGAAAACGCACCGCCATCGCTGCCCGCGTCAGCCCGGTGCGCCAGGCAGGGTCGGGATCGGCAGATCGGCTGACGACCTTGCCAGTCAATTGCGGTGCATGCGGTTTCAACGCAGCAACGGGATATAGTACATCGAGGAACGTCGGCTTGCCGCCGCTTGCTGAAATGCCAAAACGAGTGACGATCATCGCGTCGTCGGCGTCAAAGCTGACGAGCAGCGCGGGGTTGGATTCGGGATGACCAGGGGCGAACTCGATTTTGGCAAGCGGTTCCCAAGCCGCGCGCAATGGTCCCGCCAATAACCCGCCCAGACGCACGATCATTGCCTCGGCCGCAGGGGAAAATTCGTTCGGGACATGATGTGGCGCCTCGCCATGCCCGCCGAAAAACAGATCGAGCAATTCGAGCACGAACTTGCCGTCAGCCACCATCAGCGCGCGACCGGGCAGCGGTGCCATGATCAGCGGCAACCACGCGGTCAGCGTCTCCGGCCGTTCGGCGCGGTAATCGGCAAAACGCTGCACTACCAGCGGCTCGGCCCAGACACGCAGCTCGCGCCGCAACAGCGGTTCGAACACGCCCCGCATCGACCGCGCGAACAGCGCCGACAAATGCTGGAGCGTGTGCAAATCGCCAAAGGGGTTCAGATTCTGCTGGCCCAGCACGGCCGTGCGCGCAATCAGCGGCCCGGCGCGTTCCTTCGCACGCCGATCGACGGCGACGTCCAGATCTGAACCCTCGTTAACCATGTCTCACTGAACAACGAAATTGGTAAAGTAGACGTTACCAGCGCCGCCAAAACCTTCTTTTTGCTTCAACACGGCGTTGATCGCGTGGACTAGATGGATCTGGAGCGCGCGCTTGCCCTGCACGGTGAACACCTGTTCCTCGGTCGCATCGCCAAGCGCGAGCAAAATGGCGGAGCGCACGGCAATTTCGTGCGTCTTGATCGATTCGATTACCCGCTCGTCATACGGGGTTGAAATCGCGATCCCGACCTGGATGAAATGGACACTGTCCTTAAGGTTCGAGGTAAATTCCTTTTCCATGGTGTAGTAGGTGGAGGCGAATTTATCGCCACCCGCACCCATTGGCCCATGGTGCGAAGTGCCCCCGCCGCCGCCGCCATGACCGCCCTCGCCACCGCCCGACGCGCTGACCCGCTTTTCTTCACTCTTGGGCACAAGCTTGGGCTTATCGTACACCGGCTCGGCTGCATGGGCACCCCCGTGCCCGCCGAGCATGCCCGATTGCATCGCATAGAGCCCGCCTGCGACCCCACCGCCGACCAGCACGAGCACGACCACCGCCAGGATGACAATCTTCATCATCCCGCCCTTTTTCTTTGCGCTACCACCCTCTTCGGTTGCTGCTTCCTTCGCTGCTGCCTTAGCCATCATTTTTCCCCTAGCTTTTCAATAAGTCGCGTTACGCGATCCGATCGCCGGATCCGATGTCTGCTTTTGCACCCGAATCACTTGCCGGAGCGTTAGCGCGCACCGCCGACGCAACCGGCGTCCGCTGCCCGCCACCCTCGCGCGCGCCCGCGCCAACGCCCGCCTCCCCCAATTGCAGCCCGCGCGCGGCTGCCAGCTCGGCGAGGCGCGGCTGGGCATCGTTGAGCAAATCGCGTGTCGCAGCCTGTTCAGCGGTGAAATGGACGTGGAGCGTTGAACCCTCCTGCCGCAGCGCAATGTCGATCTTTCCCAGCGCCTCGGGTACCAACCGGATGCGAGTGTCGGCGGCATTGGCGGCGTCACGCGCGGCCTCCACCCGATCGATCAGGCGCTGCGGCCAATCTTCTCGCGTCGTGTCGAGCGGGCGCGGCGCAGTGACAGCGGGGCGCTGATCGGCGATGGCGGGGGCGGCGCTGGCGAGTGCCGTATCGGCGGCGCTGATCACCTCATCCCCACCCGCAACGTCGCCGAGCACGGGATCGCTCTGACGCGTGGGTGCGGCAAGCGCCGCCGCAAAAATCTGCGCGGCGAGCCGCGGGGCCAGGGCAGCGCCATCGGTTACGGACTGGGGCGCGAGCGGGACGGCAGCAGCGCCGTCTGCTGCGGCAAAGTCGCGCACAACGCGCTCCACCGCGCTGCCGAAAGCGCCGGTGCGCAGCGGCGATGCTCCGCCCGCCAAAACCTGAACCGACCGGTCGAGCCGCAGCGCCGGAGCGGGGGCAGATGAAACGGCAGCCTTGGATGGTGCCGGGACGGACGCTGCGTTCGCTGCCAGGTGCTCTGGAACTGGCACCGCCGACCGTGCCAACGACTGAAGGGTTTGATCGGTCAAGGGGACGGCGGGGTCCGACGCGGCGGGGGACAGCGGCACCGCCGTTGCCACCGCATCCCCGCGCGCCAGGTTGAGCAGCGGGAGCTCGTCGCCCACGGCCCCCAGCGCGTAAGCCGTCCGGGGCGCAGTTGCAGCGGCCGCGTCCGCGGGAGGCACAGGGAAAGTGAGCGCCACGACGGGCAGTGCCCCCGGCTGCGGATCACCGAGCGGCGCAGACTCGCTCGAATCCTCTCGCTTGGCGTCCCCAGGCGACAGCCGCACCTCGGCGGGAAGCGCGTGGTCCTCTGGCGCAAAGCCCGCAAGCAGCGCCGCGCCCGGATCAGAGGACACCGGCAACGCGGCAAACGCGGTCTTGCCGGGGGCGGCAAATTCTTGCCGGGTGGGTGCGGGTATCGTACCAGCGGCGGCATCGGCAAATGCTTGCGCAAAACCATCGGGCGCGGTCAACGCTCCAGCGCCGAGCAGCACAGGCAAGCCCTGCACCGGCGCGATTGGCAGCAGTTGCGTCGAAATTTCCAGCATCACGTCATCCCGTGGGCGCACAGCGGCCCATGGGCGTTCAGCAAGGATCGTGCCGAACCCGGCGCGCGGGCGGTGCCTCCTCCAGCGCGCGCATATCCTTGATCGCTTGGGCAGCGTCACGCCGCGCGATCAGCTTTTCAACCGCCGTCTGGTCGCGTTTGGCGGCGAGCGTTGCCTCGGTAGCCGCCTCAACCCGCTGCGCGGCATAGCGCTCCCGCGCGGCCGCCGCGTCAGCCGACTGGTGAAGCCGGTCGCGGTAATGCGCTGCCGCCATCAGCGTGAAAGCGCCCGCGCGCTCGGCGGCAGGGGCGACGTCAGCGGCCAGCTGCGTGATCCGGTCTTTCAGCGCCGTCTCACTCGCCAGCCGTTCGTGCGCGCGCACCTCCTCGGCGCGGACCAGTCCAAGCTGGAGCGTGCGCACGCGCAAAATTCGCTCCAGCGGCGTCCGCGCCTTAGCCATCGCCAAACACACCTGTCAGCTCGGCGGCGGCCGCATCAAGCGTCACCACGTCATCCGGGTCTTGCCGGATATAGTCGAGAATGGCGGGGTGGCAGGCGATCGCGGCATCAATCTCCGCATCGGTGCCGCCGCGATACGCGCCCATCAGCACCAGATCGCGATTTTCCTCATAGGTCGCCAAATGCCCGCGCAGCACCCGCGCGGCGCGGAGATGTCCCTTGCCGACAATATCGGTCATCACCCGGCTGACCGAGGGGCCAATGTCGATCGCCGGATAGACGCCGCGCTCGGCAAGCTGGCGCGACAGCACAATATGCCCGTCGAGGATCGAGCGCGCGCTGTCGACGACCGGATCATTACCGTCATCGCCATCGGCGAGCACCGTGTAGATCGCAGTGATCGACCCGCCAGAACTAACGCACGTGCCCGCGCGCTCGATGAGGTTGGGGAGCATCGCTATCGCCGACGGCGGATACCCCCGCGCCGACGCTGGCTCGCCAAGCGCCAGCCCGATTTCGCGCCCCGCATGCGCCACACGGGTCAGCGAGTCCATGATAAGCAGGACATTCTTGCCCTCTGCCCGAAAAGCCTCGGCAATCGCCGTCGCGCGCAGGGCCCCCCGGATGCGCAGAACGGGCGAATGGTTGGCGGGGACCGCCACCACGACCGAGCGCGCACGCGCCTCTCCCGCGACCTTGGTCTCCAGAAAGTCGGCAACTTCGCGGCTCCGCTCGCCGATCAGGCCAATGACGATGACATCCGCTTGTGCCGCCCGCACGATCATGCCGAGCAGCACCGATTTGCCCACGCCCGAACCCGCCATGATCCCGATCCGCTGCCCCTGACCAATGGTGAGCAGACCGTTGATCGCGCGCACCCCGACATCCATCGGTTGCAATACCCGCCCACGGTCGAGCGGGGATTGCAGCTTGCCGCCGAGCGGCCAATGCCCCGCCCCGCGCACCGGCCCCAGCCCGTCAATCGGCTTGCCTGCGCCGTCAACCACCCGGCCGAGCAGCGCGCGACCGACTTCGGCTTCACCGGGCGGACCAATCGGGCGCACCGGTGCTTGCGGGAGCAGCGGAGCCGACCCGCCCAGGTTCATCATCAGCGTGCGGTCACCGCGAAAGCCGATCACTTCGGCCTCGACTCGTCCCTTGCCCGTGCCGACCGAACACACCGTCCCCACTGGCAGCGACAACCCGGTTGCCTCCATCAGCAAGCCGTCGAACGACGCCAGCCGCCCCGACACGCGCGGGCTCGGCACGAAATCCGCGCAGGCGAGCGCGTCGAGATATTCGTCGGTAAAGCGGTTCAGCATGAGGGCGGCGGGGTTTGCGCCGCGCACAGGGGTAGCGGCACGCGCTCAATCGCGGCGGCAAGCTGCGCGAGCCATAGCTCCGGCCCGTCCTCAACCAGCGTCGCTGCCCCTTCCAGCACGAAATTACCGCGCTCAAGGGTCGCATCGCCGGTCGTGAAAATCGTTGGCGGCAAGCGATCCTTCACCAGCGCCACATCATCGGGGTGGAGCCGCAACACCGCCGATTCCGCACTGTCAGCGAGGAGTGCTGCCGCCGCTTCGACCCGCGCGGCCAGCACCTCAGCGGCGACGCCGACATCCCCCACCATGCGCGTGACAAGCATCAGCACCGTGTCGCGCACGTGGCGTGCCAGCGCGTCGCGATCAATTCGCTCGGGCGAACTGAGCGCGGCGCCCAGCCGCGCGATCAGCACTGCATCACGATCCGCTTGCGCCTCGGCAAGGGCACGACCATGCGCCACCCCGTCGGCAAAGCCCTGGGCACGCGCCTGTTCGATCGGATCGACAAAATCGGCGGCACCGGGCGCGGTGTCAGCCCCCTCATCATCGCCGATTTCGGGTTCGGGGCTGAAATGACGCGGGCCAACCGGCTGGGGTGAAAAAGAACGTGGGGTTGGCGCATCACCCTCCACCCCCGCCGCCACCGATTTGCGCCCCCGCGTCGCCCGTGCTTTCAGATCGGCGGGCGCGAACGGATCATGCGCGATCAGCGCGAGTTGCGCCTGCGCCTTAGGATCGTGGCGCGCGACAAATCCGGCCGCGAAATCGGGCGAGCGGGGCATCGCTGCCTTAGACATAATCGTCGTCGCCGCCGCCCATCATGATGGTGCCATCCTTGGCGAGCGTGCGCGCAATCTGGATGATCGCCTTTTGCGCCTCGTGCACTTCGGACAGGCGCATCGGACCGCGGCTTTCCATTTCGTCGCGGATACCATCGGCGGCGCGCGCCGACATACAACCGAGGAAGCGGTTGCGCGCGGCCTCGTCCACGCCTTTCAGCGCACGAACCAGCAAATCGCCGTCGATGTTGCGAATGAGCGTCCCCAGATTCTTGTCGTCGAGGTCGAGCAGATTGTCGAAGACGAACATCGCCTCCTCAATCGCGCGGGCGACTTCGCGGTCGA
Source organism: Sphingomonas sp. UBA4766 (assembly GCA_002403415.1). Taxonomy (GTDB): domain Bacteria; phylum Pseudomonadota; class Alphaproteobacteria; order Sphingomonadales; family Sphingomonadaceae; genus Sphingomonas. Next base: position 10,831 of record DHHS01000205.1, read on the forward strand.
TCTTGGCGAGTTTGGGCATTACACGCTGTTCGGTGGTCTTGCGCGAAGATTGCATGATCTTGGCTGCCTCGCGTGTCCCGCCAAAGGCAACCGCAGTTGCCTGGCTTCCGAGCCCGATCCGCTTTGCGAGCACCGTTTTCAGCGTGTCAATCGCCTCATGCGTGATCGGCCCCAATTTGGCGATGCGGTGCAAGATGTCGGGCTGCGCGCCGTCGGGCAGCAGTTCGAGCACTTGCGCGCCGATCGCGGGATCGAGATTGGCGATCAGCACCGCAGCAATCTGGGGATGTTCCTTTTCGATCAACGCGGCAATATCGCCGGCGTCAAGCCAGGCCAAAAGCTCGATCGCGCCCGCATCCTGAACCGGCGTAATCCGCGCAAGCACACTTTCGGCCTTTTCAGACCCAAGCGCCTTGGTCATCATCCCCTCGATCCGCGGGCGCGGGTCAAAGCCGATCGCGGTGCGTTCGCGCGCCTTTTCGACGAAATCGTCAAGGACGGATTCGACTTCCTCCTCGCTGACATCGGCAACCGCGAACATTGCCTTGCCGAGCTGACGCACTTCGTCGGGCTCCAGCTTTTGCAGGATCGCGGCGGCCTCTTCCTCACCGACCAGCATCATCAGCACGGCGGCGCGCTCCACCCCGCTATATTCGCGCGGTGCCGGAGCATCATTGGCAGGGGCAGGATCGGCCATCGGCTCAGCCCGCCTTGATCATGTCGCGCACAGCAAGGGCGGCGCGGGTGGGATTGTCACGGGTAAAGCCGCGCACCATGCCGATGCGCTCGTCATAATTGCGCGCCTGATCGAGCATTTCGAGCGACACCGGCACTTGTTGCCCGGCGGCGTTAAGCGCGATCGGCGGCTCGCCTGGAATGTCGCTGGGGACAGTCACCTGAGCGACGCCGTCAGCCCCGTCGAGCAAGGCAGCGGGCGGCAGCGCAACGGGTTCCTTGCGTGTCATCGACTTGACGATCGGACGCACGCCAAACAGAATGAGCAGCAGCGCCACGATGATCGCCGTGCCGTTGCGTGCGGCCACCGCCACCCAGCCGGCCTCATACCAGGGTTGCTTCTCATCCAGCGGCGTCGGCCCGGCAAAGCGGCGCGCGACCACCATCACCTGGTCATTGCGCGCGGCGTCATAGCCAACAGCGGCGCGAACAAGCTGCGTAATCTGTTGAATTTCAGCCGGGCTGCGCGGTTTGCCCTTTTCATTGTCGCGCAGCAGCACCGCAACCGACAAGCGGCGTACCTGGCCCGGCACCGCGCGCGTCACCGACACTTCCTTGTCCAGATCATAGGCACGGGCATAGTTTTCCGCTGCCTTCGGCACCGATTGCTGCACCGGCGCAACCCCGGTCGCGGGCGTGCCGCTCGCCCCCGGCGTCGGGGTCGGCGTGGGCGTTGGCGTGGCCACCACGCTGGGCGGAGGCGGCGTGTTGGACAGCGCGCCGGGAATGCCACCGGGCGTGCCATTGGCGCCGTCCTTGCTCTCGCCGGACCAATTACCCTGTTCAGCACGCAAAGCGCCGGTTTTGTCATAGGTTTCGCGGGTTGCCTGCGTCTCATCCAGGTTCACATCAGCCTGAATCTCCGCCGAAAAATTGCCTGCGCCCACCAGCGGGGTCAGCAATTTGGCAAGTTGCTCCCGGTATTTGTCCTCGATCCGGCGCTGGAAATCGATCCGCGCTTGGGCCGCGATCGAGCCGCCATCCTGCCCCGGCGCATGGGTGAGAAGCGCGCCCATCTGATCCACAATCGTCACCATGTCGGGCTTCATGCCCGGCACTGACGACGCCACCAGATTGACGACCGAGCTGACCTGCGCATCCGACAGGCTGCGTCCGGGCTGAAGCTTGACGATCACCGACGCCGAGGGGCTGGAAGTATCGCGCACGAACACGCTGGATTCGGGCATGGCGAGGTGGACGCGCGCCTCCTCTACCGCGTCGATTTCCTCGATCGATTTCGCGAGTTCGCTCTCGCGCGCCTGGCGCAGCCGTTCGCCCTCGACCGCGCGGCTGACGCCCATCGGCAATTGGTCGAGGATCGCATAGCCCCCGGGTGCGGCCTTGGGCAGTCCCTGCCCCGCCAGCAATAGGCGCGCGCGCGAATAGTCATCCTCGCTGACGGTCAGCGCGCCAGTGCCGCTATCGATGGTGCTTGAGATGTTCGCGGCATCAAGCGCCGCTGTCACCGCCGCCTTGTCGGCATCGGGAAGCGAGGGGAACAGCGTTTTTTGCGGCGGCGTCGCCAGCATCAGCCACGCACCCGCCGCACTGGCGATGAGCGCGATCATCAGCACCATCGGCAAGCTGCGCCGCACCATCGGCTGGGCCAGCATATCGTTGATCTGGCGGATCGGGTTGGCGAACCGCTCAGGCAGCGTATTAGTCGGGGTGAGTTGCGTGGCCATAGATTACACCGGCATGCTCATAATGTCCTGATAGGCGGACAGGAGTTTGTTGCGGACTTGCAGCGTTGCCTCGAACCCGACGGCAGCTTCCTGGCGGGCGAGCATTACCTTGGCGATGTCGATGGTCTCGCCGCGTTCATAGGCTTCACTAAGCTGGCCGGCGCGCTGTTGCCCGGCATTGACCTGCGCCAGCGCATCTTCAAGACTGGCCGCAAAGCTTTTAGCAGGCGCGGCGTTGGTCGGCGCGATCGGTTGGGGCGCCGGCGCAGTGTTGGCGCGTTGCAGCGCCTGATTGCGCTCCAGGATCTGCGCGCGGAGGGCGAGCACGCGGTCAATGCCGCCCGCCCCGCCGATGCTGTTGATGCTCATAGCGATGCTGTCCTGCTACTCGCGCCGGTCACACTGCCGACGATGTCGTCACCCTGTTCGCGCGCCTTGGCGAGGCGGTAGCGCAGCGTGCGCTCCGAAATGCCCAGCCGCCGCGCGGTTTCCACCCGGCTGCCGCCGCACTGCGCCAGCGTATCGCGGATCGCCTGAAACTCGCTCATCTGGACGATGTTGGTGAGCGTTGCCGGGGCATCATCATGCCGCGGGGCCGGGGCAGTCCCCACGGCCGGGCGGTCGAAAAGAATGTGCGCCGCGCTGATCGTGTCTCCGGCCGCAAACAGCAATGCGCGCTGCACCACATTTTCCAGCTCGCGCACATTGCCGGGCCAGTCATGCGCAAGCAGCAGTTCCACCGCCGAGGCATCGATCCACGGCACCACCGCGCGGCCCTGCGAATGGCGCAGCACCAGCGTGGCGGCAAGTGCCGCGATATCCTGCGGCCGCTGCGCCAGCGCCTTGGTGGTGAGCGGGAATACGCTCAGCCGGTAATAGAGATCGGCGCGGAAGCGACCGGCAGCCACTTCGCCCTGAAGATCGCGGTTGGCACACGCCACGACACGCACATCGACCGGCTCGGGCGTGGAGGCGCCCAGCGGCACGACTTCGCGTTCCTGAAGCGCGCGCAATAGCTTAGCCTGAAGATTGAGCGGCATTTCCGCAATCTCGTCGAGCAGCAGCGTGCCGCCATTGGCCGCACGGAAAAACCCCTCGCCCCCCGCCGACGCGCCGGTGAAGGCTCCCTTTTGGTGGCCGAACAGCAATGCTTCGAGCATCGATTCGGGCAAAGCGGCGCAATTGATCGCGATAAACGGCTTGGCCGCGCGGGTCGAACCCAGATGAATCGCCCGCGCCAGCACTTCCTTGCCGGTGCCGGTCGGCCCATTGATGAGGACGGTAATGTCGGCCGCTGCCACCCGCTCGGCCAGCGCATATAGGGCGAGGCTCTCGGGGTCGGCGGCTGTCGGCTGGTCGGGCCCGGCAATCAGCGCGCGGGCAAAGGCATCGCCAATCGCTGAATCTTCAGGCCCATAAGCGATCCGCGCCGGATTGCCGTCGCGCGATGGCACGACAAAGCGTCCCTCCCCCCCCACAATCACGGTGCGCGCAGGGGCGGGCGGCACTTCGCCGTCTGCGATCAGGAACACGTCACCGGGGGCGGGCTTGGCATCGTCGATCGACGCCACCGGCAAACCCAGCGCGCGCAGCGACGATACAAGGGCGTATTTCTGCCTGAGAATGGCGGCAGAAGGAAAAATCGAACGCATCAATAAACCCCCTTGGACAACCGCAATGTGCGGGCATCATGGTAAATCACTGGTTAACCACACGCCCGACCGGCAATTATTTTCCGCTTTGCCGCCTTGGCTTGCCGCCGCCGCTGACAAGAATAAATGCAAGTCTCATGCCGAATGATGGGCAAAGGGTTTATTTGCGAATCTACTTAATGTTGGCAGCACCCGACCGTTTCTTCTCTCGACGGCACGGCTCTTCCGGTGGGGGGCGGTGGAGACGTCGGACACGTTACAGGAGACACGGAAAATGACCGTTATCGGAACCAACGTCGCCGCCCTTAAGGCGACCAATGCCAACAACGCTGCTTCGACGGCGCTGGCAGCAAGCATCGAGCGTTTGTCGACCGGCAAGCGCATCAACTCGGCCCGCGACGACGCGGCCGGGCTCGCGATTGCATCGTCGTTCACCTCGCAGATCCGCGGCCAGAGCCAGGCAATCCGCAACGCCAATGACGGCATTGCGCTGGCCCAAACCGCCGACGGCGCACTGGGCGAAGTCACCAACATCCTGCAGCGCGTCCGCGAACTCGCGGTTCAGTCGGCGTCGGGCACCTATGCCACGGCCGACCGCACCAACCTGCAGGCCGAAGTCACGCAGCTCCAGGGTCAGCTGACCGACATTCAGTCGAAGACGACCTTCAACGGCGTCGCACTGGTCGGCACGGCAGCGGCAACGGTGGCCATTCAGACCGGCGCAAACGGTGCCGACACGGTCAACCTGAACGTCGGCGGCGTCGATCTGACGGCGGCGATCGCAGCAACCGTCGGCACGGCCGCCGGTGCGACCGCAGCGCTCACCACGCTCGACACGGCGCTCGCCACGGTTAACACGCAGCGCGCGACGCTGGGTGCCGGCCAGAGCCGCCTGCAGTCGGTGGTCAACACGCTGACCTCCAGCGTTGCCAACCTGACGGATGCCCGCAGCCGGATCGAAGACGTCGATTTCTCGACCGAAACGACCAACCTGGCCCGCGCGCAGATCCTGAGCCAGGCATCGACCGCGCTCATCAGCCAGGCGAACCAGAGCCAGCAGGGCGTGCTCCAGCTGCTCCGTTAAGCGCGGCAAAACCCCTAACCCGTCCCGGTGCCCTCCCCCCAATCAGCGCCGGGACGGACCCTGCCGGACGGCGGGAAAAAGAGACCCCGATGGTGTTCGCACCGTCGGGGTTTTCTCGTTAAAATATTCATTTTATTGATAAAATTTTTTCGGCGATGGTCGTTACCCCAAATGACTCCTTATGCGGGTCAGCGGAACGGGGGAAGGATTTAATCATGACCGTCATTGGCACCAACGTCGCTGCGATAAAGGCGACCAACGCCAACAACCGCGCGTCGACCGCGCTGTCTAACAGCATCGAACGGTTATCGACGGGCAAGCGGATCAACTCGGCACGCGACGACGCCGCCGGGCTTTCCATCTCAGCATCGTTCACCGCGCAAATCCGCGGCCGCGCGCAAGCAATCCGCAACGCCAGCGACGGCATTGCGCTGTTGCAAACCGCCGATGGTGCGGCGAGCGAACTCGCCAACCTGTATCAGCGCGCACGCGAACTCGCGGTGCAGGGCGCAAGTGGCACCTATAGCGATGCGGACCGCGCCAACCTGTTCGCGGAAGTCACGCAAATTTCGGCGCAAGTGGACGAGATTTGGCAACAGACCACCTTCAACGGCGTTTCCATCCTGGCGCAGGCCGCCCCCACCGTCGACATTCAGACCGGATCGGACAATGGCGATACGACAACGCTGACCGTCGGCGGGCTTGATCTCAACGCGACTCTGTCGACCCCGGATTCGACCGCAGCCACCGCAAGCGCCCTGATCGCGTCGACCGAAACCGCGCTGCAGGCGATTTCCACCTATCGCGCGACGCTGGGCGCCCAGCAAAGTCGGCTCAGCTCCACGATCAGCAACCTGACGGTTGGCGTCGCCAATCTCACCGACGCGCGCAGCCGAATCGAAGATGTCGATTTCGCGGTGGAAACCGGCCACCTCGCCCGCGCGCAAATCTTGAGTCAGGCGTCAACCGCGCTCATCAGCCAGGCAAATCAGAGCCAGCAGGGCGTGCTGCAGTTGCTGCGGTAAAGCAGGTTCGGCTCCTGGATAAGCGGCGCCAGCCCGCCTCAGCGCGCAGCGGCGAGCGCACGGTGCAGCTTGTCGTGCGCGGCCTTTTTGATCTGGCACACCCGCGCCGAGCCAACGCCCAGCACCTGGCCGATTTCCTCCAGATTCAGCTCTTCGACATAGTAAAGCTGGATAACCTGCGCCTCGCGTTCGGGCAGTGCGGCAATCGCGGCGACCAGCGCCGCGCGCTGATCGGCATCGGCCAGTTGGTCGAACGCGCTTGGCTCGCTGCTCGCGAACAGCGCCGATTCGTCCTGATAGACGTCGTCGATCGAATCGAAAATCACTGGCTCGGCCGTCGCATAATCGGTGCGCAGCTTGTCGACGCTGACCCCCAGCTTTTCGGCGATAACCGCATCGTCGGGGCGTTTGCCCGTCTCGGCCTGAAGCGCAGCCACGGCGTCCTGATAGGCTTTGCGACGCCGCATCGCGCCGCGCGTGATGGTTGCCTGCCGCCGCAGTTCGTCGATCATCGCGCCGCGCACCCGCGTCAGCAAATATTGCTCGAACGTCACCAGCCCGCGATCCTCGAACGAACCTGCGGCCTCGATCAGCGCGACAAGGCCGATCTGGATCAGATCCTCGACCTCGATCGCGGTGCTCATGCTGCCATGAATGTGCCAGGCAACGCGGCGGACGAGCGCCGAATGCTTTTTGGCCAGCGCCTCGATATCCGGCTGCATCTTGCCGGTCCGCCCGTAAACGAGCGGCGTCGCGGTGGCAAAACCCTGATGCAGCGGCTGCGCGGTCATGCAAGCGCCGCCGGCGCACCGATGACGGCGACGACTTCGACCGCCTTGTCCTCGGGCACTTCGAAAAAGCTCATGACCGGCGTATCGGGCATGACCGAGCGGATCAGGCGGCGGATCGCGACCCGGATTACGGGTTGGACGACCAGCACAAACGGCTTGCCTTCCTCGATCAGCGGTTGGGCGGCGCGCTGCAGCGCTTCGACGATGCGGCGGCCCAGATCGGGTTCGATCGCATGGCGGCGCGACGGGTCGGCACGCACGGCCTGCCCCAACAGCGCTTCCAACTGGCCGTCGAGCGTCATTACGCGCAAAGCCTCGCGGGGCCCACACATTTTCTGAATGATAAGCGCACCAAGATCGGGGCGGATTGCCTCGATCAGCTCCTCGGCATCGAGCGTCTTCTGCGCGGCGACCGCAATAGCAGCGGCGATACGGCGGAATTCCTTGAGCGAAATCCCCTCCTCGAGCAGTCCGCGCAGCACTTGCGTCAACACCGTCAGCGGCACCGGCTGCGGTGACAACGCCGCGACCAGATTGGCGGCGCGCTCCTTCAGCGCGTCGAGCAGGTTCTGCACTTCGTCCTGACCCAGCAGCTCGGCGGCGTGCGCATGCAGCACATGGTTCAGGTGCGTCGCAATCACGGTGGATGCGTCCACCACCAGATAGCCCGCGCCCGTTGCTGCATCGGCATCGGCGGGGGAAATCCACACCGCGTCGAGCCCGAAGGTCGGATCCTTGGCTGCCTTACCGGACAGGCGGCCAACGGCTTGGCCCGTGTCAAGCGCCAGCATTTCATCAGGCGACACCAAATCATCGCCCAGCACAACGCCCCCCACCACAATCCGGTAAGCATAGGGCGGCAGGTTGATGTCATCGCGCACGCGCACTTGCGGCACCACAAAGCCAAGCTCCTTGGACAATTGCCGCCGCACGCCGGTGATGCGGCCCATCAACTGGCTGCCGCGCCGTTCATCGACCAACGGGACAAGGCCATAGCCAATGTCGAGATTGATCTGGAGCGTGTCGGCGACATCCTCCCAATTGATCTGCGACGGATCAACGACCGCCGGGGGCGGCGCCTCGACCACCTTGGGCCGGGCGGCGGCTTGCGCTGTGCGATAGGCAATGAACCCGGCAACGGCCGCGGCGGGCAGGATCACCAGATGCGGCATCCCCGGCATCACGCCGAGCAGCGCGAGAATCGCCGCGACCGGCACCCAGGTGCGCGGCGAACCGAACTGGCTACCAATCTGACCCGACAAGTCCTGCGACGACGTCACCCGCGTCACGATCGTCGCCGCAGCAATCGACAGCATCAGCGACGGAATTTGCGCAACCAGCGCGTCACCAATCGCCAGCAGCACATAATTGTGCGCCGCATCGCTGATCGTCATGCCGTGGCTCAACGGGCCAAGGATCAAGCCGCCGATGATATTGGCCGCAAGAATCAGCAGGCCCGCAATCGCATCGCCCTTCACGAACTTGGACGAACCGTCCATCGACCCATAGAAATCGGCCTCTGTCGATACTTCGATACGCCGCGCCTTGGCCTCGTCAGGCGTGATGAGCCCGGCGTTCAAGTCCGCGTCGATCGCCATTTGCTTGCCGGGCAGGGCGTCGAGCGTGAAGCGCGCCGACACTTCAGACACGCGGCCCGCACCCTTGGTCACGACGATCATGTTGATGATCACCAGAATCGCAAACACGAACAGGCCAACGATGTAGTCGCCCCCAATCAGAAAGGTGCCGAACGCCTCAATCACCTTGCCGGCGGCGGCTTCCCCCTCATGCCCATGGACGAGCACGACGCGCGTGGAGGCGACGTTGAGCGACAGGCGGAATAGCGTTGCGAACAGCAGCACACTGGGAAATGCTGAGAAGTCGAGCGGCTTTTGCGCGTTGAGCGCAACCATTAGCACCGCCAGGCTGATGGTGATGTTCATGATGAAAAACAGGTCGAGCGCGGTCGCCGGAATCGGCACCACCATCAACAGCACCAGCAGCAGGATCGCCACCGGCAACGCAGCACCGCGCGCCGCCAGTCCTGCATTGAAACGCGGCAACGCAAACCCCGCCATTACAGGCCACCCAGGCTGGCAAGCAGGAGATAAGCGAGGCGCGCATTATCAGGCGACGGTCGCAGCAGCGCTGCGGTTTGTTGCACAGGCCGGGCGCCACCGTTCAACTGGTCGAGCGTTGCCTGCGCCCAGCGGACCGCCCCGCTCTGGCTCTCGCCATTGCCGGGGATGATTTCGGCGCCGTCGGCAATGCCCTCGCCCAGCGTGGCCGAGGCAAGCCCCGTCGCGCCAGCAGCGCCCGCGCCATTGTCGAGCCGGGCCGCAAATCGTTCGTAAATCTCCCCCACGGTGCGCGGTTTGCCGCCAGGACCGTAAAAAATATTGCGGTTGGCATTCGCTGCCGCCGGGAACAGACCGGCCCCGATCCGGTCGGGATTCGCCTCCAGCACGCTCAGGAACTTGCGCGCTCCGCCCAGTCCCAGAAAATGCGCCATGTAAAGGTCGGTACCCGTTGCCGGGCGGCCGAGTGTCGCCTCAATCCCCGCCTTGTTGTCCGCTGCGTGTTCCGCGGCCATCAGCGCGGCGGTCTGCGGATCGTTGCGCAGGCCCAGGATCGCCCGGCGCGTGGCGGGATCACTTACCGTCAACTTACCATTCGCCCCGGCCTGAATCGCATCCGCGGCCCAGCCCAGTCCGTGTTCGCCGCCGTGATTCTTCACCACCGACAGCCAGCTTTGCTCGATAAATTGATACAGGCCCCGTGCGCTCGATGTCGGCGCCTTAGCCTGCGCGTTCAGGCCGCTTTCGACCTGCGCTTGCCCCAGCAGATAGTTGAAATCGATCCCCGTTCGGGCGGACGCCAGCGCGATCGCTGATTGAACCGTGCCCTGCACACCGGCGACTGGAGTGACGCTCATCGCTTTCTTGCCCCTTATTCAAAAGGCATTGAAGCAATTACCGTGCCATTTAAGTCGCGGCCAAACCCGCTTTCAGGCAAAAGCAGCAGCGCCGGGGCGATAGGCCGTCGCCCCTACTCCTGCGAGCTGTTGCAGACGGCGACGCACGTTCGCGCTCATCAAGTTCACATAGATGCGGCACGTTTCGTTCAGCCGATGCGCTTCCTCGGCCAATTGGCGCGTCTCGGCGCTCAGCGGCGCGTCGTCCATCGCTGCCACCATGTCGATCCCGACCAGCTTGGCACGGGTGGCGCGTTCGAGCGCATCGACGTCATTGGCCTTTAACGCTGCGATTTCGGCGTGCAGCGCCTCGATCACACGGACGAGAGCATCACGGCGGTTCATGCGGGAATCCAATTCAGTCTCAGCGCAATCAGACGATCAGCGACATTTTCAGGAGAAATAGGGTAGGTGCCATTGGCAATCGCTTGCCGGATGCGCGCGACGCGCTCTTCATTAACCGGCGGGCGCGTTGCCAGGTCGGTCACCAGGGCCTGAAGCGCGGCAC
>DHHS01000205.1:21579-57885 GCA_002403415.1 Sphingomonas sp. UBA4766
CAGGGCCTGAAGCGCGGCACCCGCCGTTGCCCGTGTGGCGGGCGGTGGCGTAGGCGTGGCGGCAGGCTCAACCGGCGCTGGGGCCGGTGCAGGCGCTTGCGACCGCGGCGCGGCCAGCCGCCCGGCTGCGACCCGATCCGTTGCCGTTGCCGGCGCTGCAGTGATGCGATCAACCATATCGCGACCTCTTGCCCTTTACTGCTCCAGAAGGTGAAACGACCGCCTTCGGCGAAACTTTAGAAAAAAATTCACACAGATTTATCGGACGTAACCGGGCAGCGTCGCACGCCCCGCTTCCAGCGCGATTGCCTGAATCGGTTTTTTCGGCCCCGCGACATCGACCAGCAGCCGCGCCCCCGCCGCCGCATCGGTCATTGCGATACCGTCCCGAGTCACCGCAAAGCCATTGGTATTGACCTCGACACTCACCGGGTCTCCGCGCTTGATGACATAGTCGGGCTTGGCCGCGACCGGTGTGACGGGTGAGGGCGCGGGGGCAGGTGCCGCCGCGACCGGCGCCATCACGACGGGCACAAAAATCCGCCATTCGGGATTGGCACAGCTAATGACGACCGCGTCGTGATTATCCTGCCGCCACTTCATCATCAGCGTCGAACAGGTCGCCAGCTTGAGCCGCGCATCGACCGGTGCGCGCGCGCCCCCCTCGCTACCCAGCGGTCGGCCGGTAAAGTCGGCGACCGCGCGGTCGAGCGCGGCGGTATCCTGAAACGGGCCCTGTGCGATGGAAGGCGTTGCCGCCGCCAACAGCGCAAGAATGCCAAGTCGCATCATCATCCCCTCCATTGCGTGCGCATTCACGCGGCAAATCCCAGTTGCCGGGCGGCAAATCATTGCCGTTCTCCAGCGTAAACAAGCGTCAGCGACACGCCGCGCCGCCCCGGCTGGACGCTGCTTGCAATCGTTACCCGCCCACGGGGGAGCGCGCGCGCCTGAGCAAGTGCTGCCGCCACGGTGCGGGCGCGGTCGCTGGCGAGGAGCGCGGCGCTGCCGCTCTCCGGGTCAACGTCCTGCGCGCTGCCATCGGCGAGCCCGGTCACGCGAATGGCGATACGCGGGTCAAGCGCCGCCGCGCGAGCCCAGGCAATGACGGCGTCGGGCGCACTGGGCAGGCGGTCAGAGCCGGGCGCAAAGTCATAAATCGCCGCCGCAGCCACTGGGCTCGGCTCCGCCACCACTTTCATCATGGCAGATCCGGTGCCGCCAAAGCCGCCGCGCAACCCCGCTACCAAGGCGCGCCGATCCGCGCCCTGATGCGCCATAACCAGCACGAAAAAGCCGAGCAGCAGCAGCGCCAGATCAGCCAGCGTCACCAGCCAGATTGGCCGCGACGGCGGGGCATCGGGAAAAAATGCGGTGGTCATCACAGGCTCTCCACTTCATCACGCAGCGGCAATGCGGCGGTCGGCACCGCGACCGGCCCCCGCTTGCGCGGTGCTTCCTGGCGAGCGAGCGCGCGCAGCGGCGCCTCCAGCCGGAGCCGCTCAAACGCTTCATCACGAGCCGCCCGGCGCAGCCGGGCCGCCACGGGCATCGCGATCAAATTGCCGATCGCCGCACCATAAAGGGTGGAGAGCAGCGCGACTGCCATCGCGCCGCCAATTGCCGCCGGATCGCCCATGGCCAGGAACATCCGCACCAGCCCGATCAGCGTGCCGATCATCCCCATGGCGGGCGCAAGTTCTGCCGCAGATGCCCAGACATCAACGGCCGCCAGATGCCGCTCGGTCCGGGCCAGATGGCGCGACTTAAGCTGTTCGACCACCGTATCGGCGTCCGCGCCATCAACAATCGCGGCAACGGCGGCGGCAACATCCGGGTCGGCAATCACCGACCGGTCAAGCGCCAGCACGCCGTGCCGCTTCGCAATCCGGCCCAGCGCAGCGATTTGTTCGACGAGCGCGTCGGCGCGGAAACGCCGACGCGGCAACACGCCAAGCGCCGCAACCCCCCGCGCCAGATCGCGCGCCGGCGTGCGCAGGATCACCGCGCAAACAGTGCCCGCCGCAACAATCGCCATCGCGGCCGGATCAAGATAGGGGCCCAACAGGGCCGAAAATGCGGTCACAGTCATATCCACCCATATCTAGCAAGGTTCGCGCCAACTGCCGCTCACCCATCGTTAACCAGCTGCAAAAACGGCCATTGCCGCCCGTTCGGCACGTCTTTGCCGCCCCCGGCAAATTTTTGCCGCTCGCCCCGGCCAGCGCCGCCAATCCCGGCGCGACGCCGGTGGGCACGCTAATTGGCACGGTGTTTGCTAGAAAAATCGCGCAGGATTGTCTGCAACGGGAGTTTGCAACGGTGGCTGACCATAATCTGTTCGGCGTTCATGGTGCCGCGCTAGAGGTGCGTTCGCGTCGCCTTGGCCTGCTGGCGTCGAACATCGCCAATGCGTCAACCCCGGGATTCAAGGCGCGCGATATTGATTTTCGCGAAGCCATGCAGGCAGCATCGCGCCCCGGCGGCTTGTCGGCGGGGTCGATTGATGCAGCGACCAAGTATCGCATCCCGCTTCAGGCATCGCTCGACGGCAACACGGTGGAACTAGCAACCGAACAGACCGCCTTTGCCGAAAACGCCGTCGCCTATCAGACGACCTTGTCGTTCCTGAACGGGCGCATCGGCCAGCTCACCCGCGCGTTGCGGGGTGAATAAGATGGGGGGCGAATAACATGCCGGGGCAACCACTCACCATTTTCCAGGTCGCGGGCCGCGCCATGTCGGCACAGCTTGTCCGGATGAACACGACCGCGTCGAACCTGGCGAATGCGGGCGTCATCTCGTCCAGCGAAGAGGCCGCCTACAAAACCAAAAAGCCGGTGTTCCGCACCGAATTCGACAAAGCATCGGGGATGTCGACCGTCAATGTCGAAAGCGTGATCCAGGCGGGCAACCGCGCCACCAAAACCTATGACCCGTCCAACCCGCTTGCCGACAGGGACGGCAATGTCTGGGAAGCAGCGGTCGATCAGACGCGCGAGCTGGTCGACATGCTCGAGACCGCGCGCAGTTACCAAAACAATGTCGAAGTGATGCAGGCGGCCAAATCGCTGATCCTCGACACCCTCAAGCTAGGACGCTGATCATGGCGACGACATTTGATTCCGCGCTGCAAAATCTGGGCATCGGCCGCACCACGACGAGCCAGAAGCCAACCATCCGCACCGCGGCCGAGGTCGATCAGCTAACGCAGAACGACTTTCTGACGCTGCTAACCGCGCAGCTGCGCAATCAGGACCCGACCGATCCGGTCGATGCCACCGCACAGCTGACTCAGCTCGCGCAATTCTCAACCGTGTCGGGCATTAGCGAGATCAATTCGACGCTGAAATCCATTCAGGACAAGCTTGGCGCGACGTCGAACGCCGAAGCACTCAGCTATGTCGGGCGCAACGTGCTGACCGAGGGCAATACAGCCTTCCCGCGCCAGTCGGGCGGGATTGCGGGTGCCGTTGACCTGGCGAAGGACGCCAGCGATGTGCGCGTTTCGATCCAGTCGCCGAACGGCTCAGTGCTCCGCACCCTGTCGCTGGGGCCGCAGAAAAAGGGCACGATCGATTTTGACTGGAACGGTATGACCGACAATGGCGATCCGGCGGGCAACGGGCCGTTCACGATCAACGTCACCGCGAACAACGCTGGCGCCATCGTCGGTGCAAAGCCGCTCGTCTGGGCGCCGGTCAGCTCGGTTGCGCTCTCGGGCAGCGGCGCGCCCAGCCTGACATTGCCCGGTATCGGCCAAATCCCGATCAGCCGCGTCCGCCAGGTCGGCTGATCCGTCCAATTCAACGCATCCAAGTATTCGCCAAGGAGATAATGATGACGATCTACACATCGCTAAGCGGACTTCAGGCAGCACAGACCGACCTGTCGGTAATTTCGCATAATCTCGCCAATGTCTCTACCAACGGCTTTAAAAAGAGCCGGTCTGAATTTGCCGATGTGATTGCGTCGTCTGTCTCTGCCAAGCCGGGATCGGCGATCGGTTCAGGCGTTCTGGTGAAGAACAACCGCCAATTGTTCACGCAAGGCAACCTCATCCAATCGCAATCCTCGCTTGATCTGGCGATTTCGGGTGACGGGTTTTTCGCGGTGAAGCCGCAGCTTGATAGCGTTGGCACCAATTTCACCCGCAACGGCGCTTTCCTCGTCGATGCGGATCGCTATGTCGTCGATGCGCAGGGCGGCCATCTTCAGGTGCACCCCGCCGATGGCAGTGGCGCGGTCGTCACCGGTTCACTGGGGGCCGCGCAAAGCCTGCGCCTGCCCGCGACGAGCGGCACCGCGGCTGCCACGCAAAACGTCTCGCTCACCGCGACCCTGCCCGGTGGCGCAGCCGTGCCATCGGTGGCGGCGTTCGATCGCTTCGACCCGGCAAGTTACAACAATTCGACGCAGACGACGATTTTCGATGCGGAGGGCAATCCGCGCACACTGACCAATTACTTCCGCCGCGAGACCGTGGGTGCCGCTGGCGCACCGAGCAACTGGAGCGTGTTCAGCTTTGTCGGCGATCAGCCGCTGACCGTAAATGGCGCAGCGTCGGCCACGTTGGCGTTCGATGCAACTGGCGCACTGACCGCGCCGACCGCGCCGATCACCTTTGATTCGTTCACGCCGACCGGCAGTCCGAACGCGCAAGTGGTATCACTTGGCTTTGGCACGGGTACCGCGCAGCGCGCGCAGCCGTTCGACATTTCGGCTCGCTCACAGGACGGCACGGCCGTCGGCCTGATTCAGGGCGTGACCGTGGACGCCAAGGGGCTGGTCCGTGCCAGCTTCTCGAACGGCGACACGCAAACATTGGGGCAAGTGGTGCTGGCAAGCTTCACCAATCCCGGCGGCCTGCGCCAACTTGGCGACAGCAGCTGGTCGGTGACCGGCCTGTCGGGCGAACCTGTGATCGGGGCAGCGGGCGCCAATGGCTTTGGCGATTTGCTCTCGGGCACGATCGAACGCTCCAACGTCGACACGACCGAGGAATTGGTCGCGCTCATCGCTGCGCAGCGCAATTTCCAGGCAAATGCCCAGGCGCTGGAGACCGACAATCAGGTCATCCAAACGCTGTTCAACATCCAGTAATCCAGCGTTTGAGCGAGAAAGGTTCGATCTGAATGGACAAGCTGATCTACACGGCGGCATCGGGGCTGAAGGCACATCTCGCGTCGCAGGCGGCGATTGCCAACAACATGGCCAATGCCTCGACCACCGGCTTTCGCGCCGACCGGGTCATTTTCGATCAGCTTTCCATCACCAATTCGGCCAGTTTCGCGCGCGAACCTTCTTCCGAAACCGTCGCCGATTTCGATCGGCGCGCCGGCACGATCAACCAGACCGGACGACCGCTCGACATTGCAGTCAATGGCGAGGCATGGATCGCAGTGCAGGCAAGCGACGGCACGGAAGCCTATACCCGGCGCGGCGACCTTCAGGTCGCTGCATCGGGGGTGTTGGAGACCGGCGACGGTTTCCCGGTGATCGGCTCGGGGGGGCCGATCACCCTACCCCCGGCGCAAAAAGTAACGATCAGCCCGGAAGGCATCGTGTCCATCATTCCGCAAGGTGCTGGCGTGGGCGCACCATCACAAGTTATCGACACGATCAAGCTGGCGAGTGACAAGGGCAGCAAAACAACCAAGGGGCTCGATAATCTGCTCCACGTCGATGGCGGCGGCGTTTTGCCGCGCGATCTGAATGCAAAGGTCCATTCGGGCGCGCTCGAACAATCGAACGTCAATCTGACACAGGCGCTGGTCGACATGATCGAGAACCAGCGCAGTTACGAAGTCCAGGCCAATTTAATCAAAGAAACCAAGAATCTTGACGAAAGCAGCGCGCAGTTGATGCGCCTGCCGGCTTGAAGGATATAGACCATGGGTAGCGCTGCACTTCACATCGCCCGCACCGGGCTCGACGCGCAGGACATGCGCATGCGGGTGATTTCGAACAACCTCGCCAACGTGAACACCACCGGTTACAAGCGCGACCGCGCGGCATTTGAAACACTTGCCTATCAAACGGTGACAGCACCCGGCGCGCCGAGCACGGCGGAAACGCGCTATGCGACTGGGCTGAACCTGGGCACCGGCGTGCGGATCCAGGGGACGGCGCGGATCGACACGCAAGGAACGCTGTCGCAGACCGGCAATTCGCTCGACGTGGCGCTCGATGGCGAGGGCTATTTCCAGATCCAGCTTCCCGGCGCCCAGCTTGGCTATACCCGCGCGGGCAATTTCAGCCGATCCGCCCAGGGCCTGCTGGTGACGGCGGAGGGTTATCAGGTGCAACCCGGCATCACCATTCCAGAGGGCACGACCTCGATCACCATCGGCACCGACGGCACCGTATCCGCCGTTATTCCGGGCCAGACCGAACCAAGCCAGGTGGGCCAGATCCAGGTCGCAACCTTTCCCAATGCGGCCGGGCTGCAATCGATCGGCGACAACTATCTGATCGAAAGTGCAGCATCGGGCGCAGTCAACCTGGGGATCGCGGGCCAAGATGGGCGCGGCAACATCCGTCAGGGCGCGCTTGAAGGATCAAACGTCAATGTCGTCGAAGAACTGGTCGACATGATCGAAACGCAGCGCGCCTATGAAGTGAATTCCAAGATGATCACCGCAACCGATGAGATGCTGCAATATGTCAACCAGAACATCTAAGGCAGTTGTCGGCGTCGCCGCCGCGCTCATCACGCTAATCGTGCTTGCGCCGCCCGCGGCGCACGCTGGAATTTTCGGAAAGAAGAAGCCGCAGCCCGATTTCAGCGCGTCGCGCCCTGCGCCGCCACCGCCGCCGCCGGCCAATGGCTCCATCTATCAAGCGTCGCAGGGCTATGCCCCGCTGCATGAGGGGTGGCGTGCAAAGCGGGTGGGCGATCCGCTCACCATAACGCTGGTGGAACGGACGCTGGCGTCGAAATCGGCCAGCTCAAAGCTCGACAGTTCAGGCACCGCCGCCATCATTCCGCCGACCAGCGGTCCGTTGTCCTTCGATCCCAATTCGGCGCGCGCGGGCGGCAATCGCGGCTTTAATGGGCAGGGCTCCGCCGACCAGTCGAACACGCTTCAGGGCGAGCTGAGCGTGACCGTTGCCGAAGTTTACCCGAACGGCACGATGCTGGTTCAGGGGGCCAAGCGCGTCACGTTGAACCGCGGCGACGAATTTGTGCAGATCAAGGGGATTGTCCGCATGGCCGATGTCGATGCCGACAACCGCGTGCCCTCCACCCGCGTGGCGGACGCGCAAATCGCCTATACCGGTAAGGGCGATGTCGCCCGCGCCAGCCGCCAGGGGTGGTTCAGCCGCTTCTTCAGCGTCATCAGCCCCTTCTGATGGGAACCCCCGCCATGATCCGCTTTTTGACTGCCCTGATGATGAGCGTCCTGCTGAGCCTGGCACTCACTGCGCCCGCGCATGCCGACCGGGTGAAGGACCTGGGCACCTTTCAGGGCATTCGCACCAACCAGCTGACAGGCTATGGCCTGGTCGTCGGGTTACCGGGGACGGGCGACGATAATCTGGAATATACGGTGCAGTCGCTCAAAAGCGTCGCATCGCGCTTTGGGCTGCAATTGCCCGCCAACATCAACCCCTCCTTGAAAAACTCGGCGGCCGTGCTGATTACCGCCGAACTCCCCGCCTTTGCCAAGCCGGGGCAGAAGATCGACGTGACCGTCGCCGCTCTAGGCAAGGCAAAGTCGCTGCGCGGCGGCGCGCTGATCCTCACCCCGCTTCAGGGTGCCGATGGTCAGGTCTATGCGATGGCACAGGGGAATCTGGCGGTCGGCGGTTTGGGCGCCGAAGGGGCGGACGGGTCGAAGATCGTCGTCAACATCCCCTCATCGGGCCGGATTCCCGATGGCGCGACGGTCGAGCGTGCGGTCGACACCGGTTTTGCAACATCGCCCACGTTGACCTTCAACCTGGCCCGCGCGGATTTTACCACCGCGCAATCGATTGCAGCCGCCGTCAACGCACGCCTGGGGCCGGGCCGGGCACAAGCGATTGACGCGGTGTCAATCGCGATTGCCGCACCCGAAGGGGCCGACCTGCGCGCGACATTGATGAGCGAAATCGAAAATCTGACCGTCACCTCTGCTGAACCATCCGCTCGCGTCGTCGTGAATGCGCGCACCGGTACCGTCGTCATCAGCTCAGCCGTACGGCTTGGCCCGGCGGCCGTCACGCAGGGCAAGCTGACCGTGAGGGTCGATGAGTCGCAGCGCGTCAGCCAGCCCGCTCCGCTCAGCCAGGGGCAAACCACGGTCGAGCAAAAGAGCGGTGTCGGCGTGACCGAGGAAGTCAAGCCGATCTTCCTGCTGGAGCCCGGTCCGAAGCTGGCCGATGTGGTCAAGGCCATGAACGCGATCGGCGCGTCGCCCGCGGATCTGGTCGCGATTTTGGAGGCGTTGAAAGAGGCCGGCTCGCTCAAAGCCGAGCTGGTGATCCTGTGAGCGGCGATGTGGCGCCCGTGCTGTCGCCGCTGCCAATCGACACGGCGTCGGTCGGCGGCGACACGCGCCGACTCGCCTCGCGCGCCAATCTGGAACAGGCGGGCCGCGATTTCGAAGCGGTATTTACGCGCATGATGCTCAAATCCATGCGTCAGACGCATCTGGCCGACGATCTGTTCTCCAACAAGGCTATGGAGACGTTTCGCGACATGCAGGATGATAAGGTCGCCGACGCGATGGCCAAGGCCAAGCCGATGGGCATTGGCAAGGCCGTAACCGAGTTTCTTGCAAAGTCCGATCCGGCCTTGCAGCAACCAGTTGATAACACTTCGCGTGCCATAAGCCCGTCATGAGCGACCTGCTGTCGATCGGAGCAAGTGGTCTGCGCGCCTATCAATCGGCGCTCACCACGGTTTCCGACAACATCGCCAATGCCAATACGCCGGGCTATGCGCGGCGATCGACCGCACTTGCCGAAGTTGCGCCGAGCAATGGCGTGCTGACATCGCAGCGCACAACGACGGGCAACGGCGTCCTCGTCACTGGCGTTGACCGCGCCGCCGACCCGTTGCGCGCGGGCGCCGTGCGCACCGCCGAGGCAGACCTTGGCCGCACCGAAGCGAGCATCGACGCGCTCGACGCAATTGAAACCAGCCTGACCGGCGGCGACATTTCGGGTGCGTTATCGAGCTTTTTCAATTCATTCCGTACGATCGCGGCTGATCCCACCGCCAGCGCCCCGCGCGCCGCCGCGATTGAGGCGGCCAGCCGAGTCGCCACCGCCTTTGCAACCACGGGCCGCGCACTCGACCAAGCCTCCACCAACCTCGACAGCACCGCCGATGGCGCGGTGTCGTCGATCGACACGATCGCGGCCTCGATCGCGCGAGTGAATAATGGCCTTGCCCGCAGCGCCGATGGCAGCGCAGCGCGCGCCAGCCTGCTCGATCAGCGCGATCAATTGCTTGATGAACTGAGCGGCTTGACCGACATTGGTATTACCACTGACGCGATCGGCCGCGCGACGGTCACCATCGGCGGCAATGCCGGGCCCGTGTTGGTCAGCGGGACCGAGGCGGGCAATGTCACTTATGTGCGCGGCGCGACCGGCCCGGCGTCGTTCTCCGTATTCCGCGCCGGTGTCTCGACCACCATCACGCCGACCGGCGGCACGCTGGCCGGGATTGCCGAAAGCGCACAGCGGATCAGCGATACCCGCGCCGCGATCAACACGATCGCGAGCGATTTCACCACCGGCATCAACGCGATTCAGGCGCAGGGCCGCGATCTGGACGGTGCGCCAGGCGCCGCGCTGTTCGCCGTTGGCACCACGCCGACCGACATCAGCATTGCCCTGTCCTCCCCGCGCGGCATTGCGGCGGCGGCAGTGGGCGGTGGTCCACGCAACAATGCCAATCTGACCGCGCTGGAGGCGTTGCGCAGCAGCGGCGGGTTCGAGGCGCAGACGAGCAATCTGATCGCTGAAAATGGCGCGACACTCGAGGGACGGCGCACCGTGGCCGACGCGCAAGCGGCGATCCGCGATGGCGCGGTGGCGGCGCGCGATCAGGTATCGGGCGTCAATCTCGACACCGAGGCGCTCGATTTGCTCCGGTTCCAGCAGGCCTATCAGGCGTCGAGCCGGGTCATTCAGGTGGCACGCGAAACCTTTCAATCCATTCTTGATATTGCGTGAGGGCAGCGGTGACGATTGGCACATCGCTCCTCTATGATCGCGCGGCGCAGCGGCTCGGCGCACTGTCGACTAACGCGACCCGGCTGCAAACCCAGATCAGCAGCGGCGTACGCATTCGAGCGCCATCCGACGATGCTGTGTCGTTTCGTCGGCTCGACACTATTCGCCGCGACGCCGCCGATACGGTGGTGAGCAAGAGCAATATCGACCTCGCGCAAACCATCCTGGATCAAGCCGACACGACGCTGGGCAGCGTAACCGATCAGCTTCAGCGCGCGCAGGAACTGGTCATTCAGGCCGGCAGTGGAATCTTGTCAGACGCCGATCGCGCAATCATCGCAACGCAATTGCGCAGTGTGGTCGATGATCTGGTCTCGCTCGCCAACACCCCCGATGCGCGCGGCGGGCCGTTATTTGGTGCAGAATCCGGCGACACCGCGGTCACCCGAGACGCCAACGGCACGGTAAGCTTTACCGGCACTGGCACGCCCCCCGGCATCCCGATTGGCGATGGCGTGACCATCCAGCCCAGTGAAAGCGCTGAGCGAATTTTCGGCGGGATAGCGGGTGGTAACATTTTTGCCGTGCTCAGCAATTTTGCAACCGCGCTAGAGACGCCGGGCGCGGCGGCCGCCGCGGCGACAAGTGCTGCGACCCTCGATGGGATCAAGGCGGGGCTCGATTCGGTGAATGCCGCGCGCGGCTCCATCGGCGCGCGCTCGGCCCGTCTCGAACTCGAATCCGCGCGGCTTGAAACCGCCGACACCGCCCGCGAGGTCGAGCGCAGCGCGCTCCAGGATACCGATATCACGCGGGCAATTGTCGACCTGCAACGCACCAGCACCATTTTGGAAGCAACCCAGGCCAGCATTTCGCGGCTCAGCCAGCTTTCGTTGTTCGATTATCTGCGCTGATTGGGGATTTGGTAACCGATTAGCGACTAAATTGGGTGAATAAAGGGTGAGAACCGCCGTTACCCCGATCATGGGGGCAGCGCGCTCGACCCCGGGGGAAAGGCAAGCCCAATGTTTCCGATTATTGGTCTGATTGTGCTGCTCGTCATGGTGTTTGGCGGCTTTGCCTTCACCGGCGGCGCGCTTGGGCCGGTGATGGAGGCGATCCCGCACGAAATGCTCATCATCGGCGGGGCAGCACTCGGCGCGCTCATCATCGGCAATTCAATGGCCGAATTGAAAGCGGTTGGCGGCGGCCTGATGAAGATCATGAAGGGGCCACGCTACAAGAAGCAGGATTATCTCGACACGATTTTCCTGGTGTCAAAGCTCATGAAAATGCTGCGCACCGATGGGCCGATCGCGCTTGAACCGCATGTCGAGGACCCGAATTCGAGCGCGATCTTCGCCGAATATCCCCGCCTCCTTGCCGATCACACGCTCATCAACCTGATCGCCGATACATTACGGCTGGTGGTAGTGTCGTCGGGCACGCTCGACGTGCACGCGGTTGAAGAAGTGATGGATAACGCGATCAAGACCCATCATCACGAAGTGCAAGGCCCACAAACAACGCTGCAAGGGCTTGCCGACGCGCTCCCCGCGCTTGGCATCGTCGCCGCCGTGCTCGGCGTGGTGAAGACGATGGGCTCGATCGACAAGCCGCCTTCGATTCTGGGCGCGATGATTGGTTCCGCACTGGTCGGCACGTTCATGGGGGTGTTGCTCGCCTATGGCATCGTCGCACCACTTGCCGGGCGGTTGCAGCAGATTATTGACGCCGACGCCGCGATTTATCACACCGTCAAGCAGATCATCATTGCCTCGCTCCACGGCCATCCGCAGCCGCTGGTGATCGAGGCCGCGCGCTCAGGCATTGCGCATGCCAATCAACCTGGCTTTGCTGAAGTGTTCGACGGGCTGCGTGGGCGTTAAACCATGGCACGCGCGCCGCACGGGACCAATCAACCGCCCAAGATCATCTATAAAAAGGTCTATATCGAGGGGCATGGCGGCCATCATGGCGGCGCGTGGAAAGTCGCTTATGCCGATTTCGTGACGGCGATGATGGCGTTCTTTCTGCTGATGTGGCTGCTGGGGGCGACGACGGAGAAACAACGCAAGGCGCTTGCCGATTATTTCTCGCCCAACCTGGTTCAGCTCAAGCAGAACAGCGCCGGGTCAAATGGCTTGTTCGGCGGATCGTCGATCATGGACAAAGACAATTACCCCAATCGAGCCTCGCAAACCGGCACCCGCTCGATGACCGTGCCGATTGATGCCAGCGGCGGGGTGCAAGTCGGCAGCGGCGAAAAGGGCACGCTCAAGGACAAGGCATTGCGCGCCGAGGACAAGAAGAATTTCGAAAAAATCGCCCGCCAGATCAAAGCGGCGATCAATTCAGCCCCCAAACTGCAAAAGTTGGCCAGCCACATCAAATTCGTGCCGCAGCGAGACGGGCTGCGTATCGACCTGGTCGATAATGCCGATTATTCGATGTTCGGGCTGGGCACGACCATGTTCGAGCCCGAAGCCGACAAGTTGATGGGCCTGATCGCGGAATCCATCCGGGGACTTTCCAACACCATCATGATCCGCGGCCACACCGACAGCCTGGCGTTCCGCAACGCAAGTGGTATCAACAACTGGCTGCTGTCCTCCAGCCGGGCGGAGGCCACGCGCCAGCGGCTGGCGCAGGGCGGCTTGCCCGATGAACGGTTCGACAGGATTGAGGGCGTGGCCGACCGCGAACCGCTCATCACCGAAAACCCCGCCGACGCGCGCAACCGGCGAGTGGCAATCACCTTGCTCTACCGCAAGGGCGTTTTTGGCAGTTAAGCCTTGTTTCGGCGCGGCCAGACGGCATAGCCTCTGCCCCCAAGTTTGAAGGGGGACGAGATGATCGCCACCGACCAACAGTACCCCGGCACGCACCCCCGATGACGCTGGGCTATTCCGACAGCCCTTGGCCCGGCGAGGATGGCGGCCCCACGCGCCTTGCCGCCGCCCGCCACTTCGAACCCGTGCTGGGCGGCGACCTGCGCTGCACAACGCGGCGTAGCTTGATGTCGACGATGACCGTGCTGGGCGCGCCGGGCGATGTGTTCCTTCTCACCCATGACGCGCTGCGCAGCATGGTCGGCTTGCCCACGACCGCCCGGGTGGAACGGATTGACCCCGTGACGCTGGCGCCGCTCGCGCGGTCCCCCCGGTTGCCGGGCGGACCGATGTGGCCGGGCGGGATTGCCGTGCATGGCAATGGCGACCTCTACGCCATTTACGGCCGCTGGGCGCATCGGCTCGACCGCGATTGCCGAGTGAAGGCGGCGCGGCGGTTACCCATCAATCAGCCGCATAACAGTTTCGTTATCCTGCCCGATGGGGTGATCGTGACCAAAAACCTATCGGACAAGCAGCCCGCGCTACTCAGCGTGCTTGACCCGGAAACGCTCGGCATCGTCGCGCAGCTAGAGTGCCCCGAACCGTCGATCGCGCGGCTGTCGGCAGGTGGCGGGCAGGTTTATGTCGTGGGCACACGCTCGATCATGCGCTGCAGCTGGGACGGGCACCGGCTGACATGGGATGATTGGCGGCATGATTATATCGGCGACACGCAGCAGAGCTATGGCTGGGATGTCGTCCTTGCGCTCGGCCATGCGTGGTTCATGGACAATGGCCGCCACCGCTATCGCACCAGCATGATCGGGCGCGGGGTGAGTGCGACCGCCAACCGTCTGATCCGCGTCTCGCTCAGCGATTGCCGCGACGCAAGCGCCACCGAAATCAGCGGCCTTCCCGGCGGCAGCATAACCAATCCCCCGCTGATCGATACCGAACGGCGAATCGCGATCGGCTTTGATTCGGCCAATCGCGTCATGCGGGGCTGGCGGATTGGCGTTGACGGCGCGCTCGAGGCTCTATGGGCGCTCACTGACATTGGCTGTGCGAGCCACATGATCCTGCTGCCCGGTGCGGGGCAGATCGTGACCAATGACTATGGCGGGCGCGAGGCGGTGGTGCTGCTCGACATCACCACAGGCGACACGCTGGCGCGCGTGCGAATCGGCGGGGTAACCCAGGGGGTGGTATTCCCCAGCACCGGATGGTCCAACGATGTCTACTGGTGTTCGATGCGGCGAGTGGCGCGGATTTTCAGCGACTGAGCCGCGCGTCAGTCGGCAATCCGGGCAAGCACCGCGTCGAGCAGCGTCTCGATCACCGCGCGCGCAGCCTCCACCGTCAGCCCCTGATCGTGGCGCAGCCGCCGCCAGCACTGAAAGCTGATCGACACTTCGATCGCGCTGGCGATCGGCGCATCGTCGATCACGCTTTGCGGTAAGATCGCATGGAGCGAGGTGCGCTCAAGCTGAAGCTGGCGGTAATAGCCCTGCATCAGGAAATCGCTCTGGAACCGCTTGACGCTTGCGGAAATGCGATAGGGCATGATCGTTTCGTAAATGCCGACCCGCCGCGCCGCCATTTCGCGCACCCGCTCGCGCCAATCGGCTGCCTCAAACGGTTTGAGGACCATTGGCATGACTTGAGATTCGACCGCTTCGGACATTTCGCGGTAGAGCGTGTCCATTTCGTCGAAGTGCCGGAAAACGGTGCGCAGGCCAACGCCGGCGGTTTCTGCGACGCGCACCGCGCTTGGCGCCACATCGCCGTCGCGCACCAACTGAAGCAGGGCCGCCACAATCTTGTCCCGCGTCGCAATGCTGCGCGCGCGGCGGCCATCGCGGGCATCGACCATGGGGGGGCGGAGGGACGATCGGGTTTCCATAGACGGATTTGCCCCTCATCTAGAGGTGCGCTGCCAGTCCGTCCAGCCGGATCAGGTTTTCCCAGCCGCTATCATTGGGCACGGTCCACGCCAGCTTATGTGGTCAGCGCCAAGTTAACCGAGCATTGGCCCAAATCTTGCGGCTGAACTTTCGTCATGACCCGTGCAATAATGGTCATTGACGAGGCATATATGACGAGCGGCTCGCGGCGGGGCATCGCTGGATTGACGTCGTTGGGCGCTGGTGAAGATCGGCTGGCTCCGTCAGACGCGGATCTGCATTGCCTGAATGAAGCGGCGCATTTCCTGAAGGGTCGGCGCTCGGCTCTCCACCTTGATCGTCACCCGCTCGATCGTGCCTGCGAACGGATTCGGCCCCGAATAAGCCGTTGACACCGGCGCCCCGAAGTCGCGGCCGATCGACAGCCCGTCATAGCTGGGCGAGGCGACGACCCGCTCAAACACATGCGCCGCACGCCGCTCGCCATTGACGAACAGCGCACCTTCGCCCTCAAACGGGCGCACCGTCATTTTCTGAACATAGCGGATGGTCGATCGCCCGGCGGGGACCGGTCCGCCGTTGATCCGCTCGGTCCAGGGGATGAGGCTCGATTCGTAGAAGAGCTGGCCGTCCTTCAGGTAAATCACGTAACCCGCCGGCGCCGAGCCATGCGCGACCAGCACCCCATCGCGAGTATCGGCGGGTCGGTCGATCACAATCTCGAAACTATGGTCGAGCCCGCACACCAGCGGCGATGCCTCTACGGGCAGATAGGGAACCGGCGGGCGAAACTCCCATAGCGGGCGGATGTCTTTGGTCCGTTGTTGGCTCAGCTTGATGATAAGGTTACGGTCGTCGAGAGGATAGACATTGTTGGCGCGCGCCGCCGCTTCCCATTTGGCGCGCAGCGCGGCGGCAATTTCGGGATGCCGGTCCGCCACATCGACCAGCTCATTGGGATCAGTCGACAGATCGAACAGCGCCCAGCGATCGCCGCCGAAATCGGTCCCCCGTTCGTGTACCGTCACGATCCGCCACTTGCCATCCTCGTAAGCGCGGTAACCGCCCAGCTCATAATATTGCTCGCGCCGGGTCGGGGCGGTGCCTTCGGCAAAAGTGGCGGCAAAGCTTGCGCCATCGACGGGCAATTGGCGGCGGCCCTGATAAAGTTCCGGTCGCTTCAGCTTTGCCGCGTCCAGCAACGTCGGGAACAGGTCGATCACATGCACGAATTGACGGCGCACTTCGCCCTTTGCCGCAATCCCATTTGGCCAGCGCACGATCAGCGGATCCGCCACCCCGCCCAGGCTGGTGAATTGCTTATACAGCCGAAACGGCGTGTTCGACGCATTCGCCCAACCCATCGGATAATGCGGGCAGGTATCGGCCTCTCCCATCACTGGACCAAGCCGTGCCGCGTCCGCCAGCGGCACAGCCCGGCCCAGCGCAGACGCAAAGATATTGGGGGTGCCGCCGGGCGTCCCCTCCGGGCTGCCGCCATTGTCGGAAAACAGCATCACCAGCGTGTCATCGGCAATGCCTTGCGCGGCCAGCGCCGCCATCACCCGCCCAATCGCACGGTCGAGCCCGACGATGACGCCTGCATAAACCTCCATATAGCGCGCATAGACCGCGCGCTCCTGTGCGCTCAGCGTGTCCCAGGGCTCAGCCCCTTTCGACAGCGGCGGCAGCCTGGTGGTCGGCGCGACGAGGCCCATTGCTTGTTGCCGGGCAAGCCGCGCCCGGCGCACCGCGTCCCAGCCCGCATCATATTGGCCCTTAAACGCATCGCGATCCGCTGGCCGGGCGTGAAGCGGCGAATGCGCGCCCGAAAAGGCGAGCTGCACGAAAAACGGTTTGTCAGGCGTGAGTGCGCGGTGGGTGTTGATGTAGCGCACGGCCTGATCGGCGAAATCATCGGTCGCGTAATAGGTGTCGGCATCGCCCCGCGCCGCCACATCGATCAGCGTGGTGCCGTCAAACAACGCGCCGGGCCGCCAATAATCGGTCGAATGCCCCTGAAACCAATAAGCTTGGTCAAAGCCGCGCTGCGTCGGCCAATTGTGAAATGGCCCGGCCGGGCCATTGGACGCGGCCAGATTGACATGCCATTTGCCGACCAGATAGGTGCCATAGCCCCCCTCGCGCAGCACTTCGGGCAGGGTCGCGGCGTCGCGCGTCAAATCACCGCGATAGCCCGGAAAGCCGCTGTCGATATCGGCGAGCCACCCCATCCCGGCCTTGTGATGATTGAGCCCGGTCAGAAAGCTCGCCCGCGTCGGCGAGCACATCGCGGTGGTGCGGAAATTGACGTAGCGCAGGCCAGCGCCCGCCAGCGCGTCCACCGCAGGCGTTGGGATTTCGCTACCGTAACAGCCAAGGTCGGCAAAGCCGACATCGTCGAGAATGATGACCAAGATGTTAGGCGCACCCACCGGTGCCCGCGCGGGTTTGTCGCCGCTGGGGCGCGAGGCGGCATAGCTTTCGGCGATTTGCGGCGGCGCGCCATCGGCCACGGGAGCAGGCGCAATGAAGGGGGTCAATTGCCCCTTTACGTAGATGCCGCCCGCCGCGACCGCGCCCGCACCAACCGCCCCCGCCGCGCCGCCAATCAGCAGCGAACGGCGGTCAATGCCCTTTTTGGCGTCGTCAGCCACCGAGCTTGATCTTCGACGTCACCGACTGAAGCTGCATGGCAAGCCCCATATCGCCCGAAATCTTGATCTTGCCCATCATGAATGCGGTGGTCGCGTTCAAATCACCCTTGGCCATCTTCTTGAAATTGTCGAAGCTGATCTTGATCGAGGTATCGGCGTCGCTATCGTCATTGGTGACGGCCTCGGCCACCCCGTCGAGCAGGATGACGCCGTCGGTGCCAAAATCGAACTTGATCCGCTTGCCCGGCACAAAGGCATTGTTTGCGCCCATGATCTGCGTCACCTCGCTGAGATCGGCCATCTTGTGTACCCCACCTATCGGCATTATCAGTGCCAATAACAGCGCGAACCGGCGCATAAGTCAAGGAGAGGCTGCATGTCCGACCCCATCACCATCGCCGGATCGCCCGGATCGCCCTATACCCGCAAGATGCTGGCGGTGCTGCGCTATCGGCGGCTGCCGTATATCTTCATGCCGATCGCCCGCGCGCGCGCGACCCTGCCCCAGCCCAAAGTGGCACTGCTCCCGACATTTTACTTCGACGGGGTGCCAGTGACCGATTCGACCCCGATCATCCGGCGACTGGAAGCTGAGCACGCCGACCGCCCAATCGTCCCTGCCGACCCCGCGCTTGCACTGATCGACGCGCTGATCGAGGATTATGGCGATGAATGGCTGACCAAGGCGATGTTCCATTACCGCTGGTCCTATACAGCCGACATTCGCAAATCGGCCGAAGTGCTGCCCAATTGGCATGGCGGGCCGCTGGACGCCGACGCGCTGGCGGCGATGGGCAAGACGTTTGCCGATCGCCAGATTGCCCGGCTGGCCTATGTCGGGTCCAACCCCGTCACCGGGCCAGTGATTGAGGGGAGCTATCGGCGGCTGCTGGGCCTGCTCGACGCCCATTTGGCGGCGCACCGTTTCCTGTTGGGGGAGCGCCCTGCCCCGTGCGATTTCGCGCTTTACGGTCAATTGACGCAGCTTGCGCTGTTCGACCCGACACCGATGGCGCTCGCGAGCGAAATTGCCCCGCGCGTCGTCGCCTGGTCAATATTTGTCGAGGATTTGTCGGGCGAGGATGCAACCACCTGGTGCAACGCTGGCGGGCTGCCCACCACGCTCACGGCGCTGCTGGGAGAAATTGGGCGGACCTATGCGCCGCTACTGCTCGCCAACGCCCAGGCCGTGATGGCGGGCGCCGAGCGCGTCGAGACCCAAATCGATGGTCAGCCATGGCAGCAGGCACCCTTCCCCTATCAGGCCAAGTGCCTGAAGGCACTGCGCGACCACTATGCCGCGCTTGACGCGGGTGCGCAGGCGAAGGTAGACGCGGCGCTGGCAGGCACGGGGTGCGAGGTACTGTTTGCCTGAGGGCCATTTGGCTGAGGACGGCTTAGCGGCGCCGTGGCGCCCGACCGTTGCGATCCCGGCGGGGACTTGGGCGATCGGATCGGACCGGCATTACCCGGAGGAACGGCCCGCGCGGCCGGTGACGCTGCCCGGCTTTCGCATCGCAGCGCACCCGGTGTCGCGGGCCGCCTTTGCCGCCTTTGTCGCCGCGACCGGCCATGTGACGGCCGCAGAAACGGCGGGCGGATCGAGCGTTTTCCAACCCACCGAAGGCCCGGTCGACCTGCACGATCCCGCCCGGTGGTGGCGCTTTGCCGCGCGCGCAAGCTGGCGCGATGGGCCTAGCGATCATCCCGTCACCCACATCGCCCTTGCCGATGCGCTGGCCTTTGCCGATTGGGCAGGCGCGCGGCTGCCGAGCGAGGCGGAATGGGAAGTCGCGG
Source organism: Sphingomonas sp. UBA4766 (assembly GCA_002403415.1). Taxonomy (GTDB): domain Bacteria; phylum Pseudomonadota; class Alphaproteobacteria; order Sphingomonadales; family Sphingomonadaceae; genus Sphingomonas. The sequence goes on from DHHS01000205.1 coordinate 40,945, forward strand.
CGCGCGGCGGGCGGGTCGATGCCGATTATGCCTGGGGTGACACGCTGATGCCCGACGGCGCACTGATGGCCAATTTCTGGGAGGGGAGCTTTCCCTGGTGGCACGCGCGCGGACAGGCGGGCACCAGCGCGATCGAGGCATACCCCGCCAATGACTATGGCCTGTGCGACATGATCGGCAATGTGTGGGAATGGACGACCACCGCCGCCGCGCTGCCCCCCGGCGGATGCTGCGCGCCCCCCGCCGATGATGCTGTTATGCTGATTCTGAAGGGCGGATCATTCCTGTGCGCGGCTGAATATTGCCAGCGTTACCGCCCCGCCGCGCGCATCGCGGTTTCGCCCGCGATGACCAGTGCCCATATCGGCTTCCGCCTCGCGGCCGATGCTGATAATGACATTTACCATGCCATTAGTGGGAGCAGACAATGAGCGCGTGGTTGATTTGGGGAACAGCGGCGGCGCTCTATGGCGCGTTTCGGCTGTGGTATGACAATTGGCGCGGCGCGCTGACCCCGGCGGAGATTGAACGCTATCTCGCCCAGCTTGAGCGGCGCGACGATACCACAGCGGAGGCGCGCGCCAATCTGCGCCAATTCCTTGAAGGCGATGACGGACGCGATTTCGTCATGTTCAACATCGTCAAAGCAACGCACGATCCGGTCACCGACCCAATCACCGGCGCGCAAGTGCCGGGGGTGTCACTGCTCCAGCGTTACTCGCGCCATTTCATGCCGGTCCTCCTCAAAAACGGCGGGCACCCGGCCATCGTGCGGCGCAAGATCGGTCCCTATCTTGATAGCTGGGCGACCGAGGCGGATCCGGGTTGGACGATCATTGGCCTGATGCGGTACCGCAGCAGGCGCGACATGATGAATCTGGTCGTCGATCCGCAATTCGCCCGGCACCACCCGGATAAGCTGGCGGGGACGCTCGCGACCTTTTCGTTTCCGACCGCGCCGATGCTCCAGCTTTATGTGGGGCCGCGCATTTGGCTTGCGCTGGTGCTCGCGCTGGCGGCGGCGCTGGTGCAGTTGGGGGTGGGGTGATGGTGCTGCCTCCCTCCACCAACGCCGCCTATCGCGGCGCGCCGATCGCGGCGTGGTTTGTCGTGCTGCTGGGGATTGGCTGGATCGTGCCGGGCATGATCCACATGTTCCTGCCCGATGGCGGCGCGGGCGTGATCGCAGGCATTGATTTCGGCGCGCAAGCCCGCACCATCATCGCGATTTTCGCCTGGGCGGGCGCGACGCAGTTTGCGCACGGGACGCTGATGGTGGCGATTGGTCTGCGCTATCGGCCGCTGGTGCCGCTGGTGCTCGCAATCAGCCTAGTTGAGCGCGGTTTGCTGTCGATCTTTGGCTGGGTTTGGAAGGCGCCACCGCCCGGCGCGCACCACCCGCCCGAACATTATGGCAGCCTGGTGCTGGTGCCGGTGATCGGGCTGTTCCTGTGGCTGTCTTTGCGGCAACAGGGGGCGAAAGGATGATCCCATGACCACGAAATTGCTCGTCAACCGGACCATGATCGACCAGGCGAAGATCGTCGAGCGCACCGCACCCCTGCTGGCCGAGGGCGAAATCCGCGTCGCGACCCGCCGCTTTGCGCTGACCGCGAACAATATCAGCTATGCACTGTCGGGGGAGGCAATCGGCTATTGGCGGTTCTTTCCGGATGACGAGGCGGGCTGGGGCTGCGTCCCCGTCTGGGGCTTTGGCGAGGTGGTCGAGAGCCGCGCCGCCGAAATAGCCGTCGGCAGCATGTTATGGGGTTTTTTCCCGATGGCGTCTGATTTGGTAATGGCTCCATCAAAAGTCGGCGCGAACAGCCTGGTCGACGGAAGCGCACACCGCCGCAAGCTGCCCTATGTCTATAACCAATATGCGCGCACCAACGACGATCCCGCGCCGCTTGCGGCGATAGCCGATCTGCGCAGCCTGATGTTCCCGTTGCTCACCACATCCTATGTCATTGACGATTACATCGCCGATCATGCGGGCTTTGGCGCGGAGCAGGTTTTGATCGGCAGCGCGTCGTCGAAAACCGCCTTTGGTCTTGCCTATTATCTGCGCGAGCGGGGCGCGCAGCGCGTGATAGGGCTGACATCAGCGCGCAATATCGCGTTTGTTGAGGCGCTGGGGCTTTACGATCAGGTCGTTGGCTATGACGCGCTGGCGTCGCTTGCGCGCGAAACGCCGAGCGTCTTTGTCGACATGTCGGGCGACGGCGCGGTGGTGGCGGCCGTCCATCGCCATTTTGGCGATCAGATCAAGGCGAGCATCAGCGTGGGCGCGACGCATTGGGCCGCTGATCGCGCGCCCCGCGACTTGCCGGGCGCGCGCCCTGCATTTTTCTTTGCCCCCGGCCAGATCGCCAAGCGCGATGCCGATTGGGGCCCGGGGGTGTTGATGCGCCGCGCGGTGGAGGCCAATATCGCCGCCTGCGCTATGCTCAGCGCGCGGATGACCGTCGTCAACGCTCAAGGCGCTGATGCGGTTGCCGCTGCCTATGCCGACATGGTCGGCGGCCGCACCCCGCCCGACCGCGGGATCATCCTGAGCTTCTAACTGAGCCCGCGCCGCGCGATCACCACCCCGGCAAGCGCCACTGCCTCAACCGCGATGAGCGGCAGCGCCGCCGGGGCGGGCGATAGTGCGTAGCTGATGAGCCGCCCCGCAATCGCGAGCGCGGGCAACAGCATCGGCGCGAGCAGCAAGCGGCGGTCGTCACGGATGGCAGCGGCAATGGCCAGCACGCCGAACATCGCGAACAGCGCGCCCAAATCCCCCCGCAGCGTCGATTCGGCGAGCGGCGTTGGCGCGGGCGTACCCAATCTCATCCCCACCCGGTCAAGCGCGAACCATACCAGCGCGGTATTGAGGAGCGACAACACCCCTAGCACCACCAGAAACCCGCGCGCGATCACCTTCCCCATGCAGCAATTCTCCTGACCTCGAAACAAACTATTGGCGTTTGCCGTGCCATTTGGCAAGGTGGCGTCCAAGGGAGAGCGGCGATGCGGCGGTTATGGATTGGCCTTGGCATTCTGGCGGTGGTTGCAGGCGTCGGCTATGCGCTGTTCGACCACTATAAATACCATATCCCCGGCATCATCAGTCGCTGGCGCGATCCGATTGCCCCCAACCATCCCATCACCTGGTCCCCCGGCCCAGCGACGGTAGCGGCGGCGAGCAAGCGACCGCCCAATATCATCGTCATCCTGGCCGATGACATGGGCTATAACGACATCAGCCTGTTTGGCGGCGGGGTTGGCGGCGGCGCTGTGCCCACGCCAAACATCGATTCGATTGGGCGGCAGGGCGCCAGCTTTGATACGGGCTATGCCGCCAATGCGACGTGCAGCCCGTCGCGCGCCGCGATCATGACCGGGCGCTATCCGACCCGCTTCGGTTTTGAATTTACCGCCGTGCCCGTGGTTTTTGCCCGCGCCGTTTCGCGCGGCGAACATGCGGCAGCGCAAGACCGCCCGGCCGGCATTTTCCATGAAGAGCGGACCAAGGGACTGATCGATTATCCCGACATGGGCGTGCCGCATAGCGAGATCACTATCGCGGATTTGCTGCGCAGCAACGGTTATCACACGATGCAGATCGGTAAATGGCATTTGGGCGAAGCCAAGCCGCTCCAGCCCAATGGTCAGGGCTTTGACGAGGCGCTCGGTTTTCTGGCGGGCGGCGGGATGTTCATGCCGCAGGACGATCCGGGCGTGGTCAACGCCAAACTGCCCTGGGATCCAATCGACCGTTTCCTGTGGCCCAACCTGCCCTATGCGGTGCAATGGAATGGGGGGCAGCGCTTTGCGCCCAAGGGCCATCTGACTGATTACTGGACCGACAATGCGGTTGCCGCGATCAAGGCCAACCGCAACCGGCCGTTTTTCCTCTATCTCGCCTATAACGCGCCGCACACCCCGCTTCAGGCGACCAAGGCCGATTACGACGCGCTCCCCCAGATCAAGGATCACACCACCCGCGTCTATGGCGCAATGATCCGCCAACTCGATCGCGGCGTCGGCCGCGTGCTGCAAACGCTGAAGGATCAGGGGATTGACGACAATACGCTGGTCATTTTTACCAGCGACAATGGCGGTGCCTGGTATACCGGGCTGGCCGAGAGCAATGCGCCGTTCCGCGGCTATAAGGCGACCTATTTCGAAGGGGGGCTGCGCGTGCCGTTCCTGCTGCGTTGGCCGGGACGGATCACACCGGGGACGCGCGTGCCCGGCCCTGCCCATCACCTCGACATTTTTGCAACCGCTGCGGCGGCGGCCGGAGTGCCAATGCCCGCCGACCGTCCGATGGACGGGGTCAGCTTGCTCGCCAGCGTAGCGGCGGGCACCGGTGCGACGGCGGCCGCGACGAGGGTGCCGCATGACCGGCTGTTCTGGCGCTCGGGCGACAATAAGGTGGTGCGCGACGGCGCGTGGAAGCTGCAAATCGCCGCCAAGCCCAACGCCGCCTGGCTATACGACCTGAGCACTGATCCGACCGAGCGGCGCAATCTGGCCGCCGTCCAGCCCGCGCGGGTGACGGCGATGCGCGCAATGATCGCAGCCCACGACCGCGACGCCGCGCGCAAGCCGCTATGGCCTGCCCTGATCGAGGCACCGATCCGCATCGACGTACCGCTCAACACGCCGTGGAGGAAGGGGCAGGAATATGTCTATTGGTCGAACTGAAGCGCGCGCCGCCGTTAGCGCATCAGCCGTGTGACATGCCCCATTTTGCGGCCCGGGCGCACGCTCTTGCCGTAAAGATGAAGGTGGCTGTCCGCCTCTGTCAGCGCAGGTAGCCAATGCGATGCCTGCTCGCCGATCAGATTGTCCATCACAATACCCCGCGCGGTCAGCCCCGTATCGCCCAGCGGCAAACCGCAGATCGCGCGGATATGGTTTTCGAATTGCGAGGTCACCGCCCCCTCGATCGTCCAATGCCCAGAATTGTGCACACGCGGTGCCATTTCGTTGAACACCGGGCCATCGGGGCCGACAAAAAACTCGCAACCCAGCACGCCGACATAATCAAGCGTGTCGGCAATACGCCCGGCGAGCACCGCAGCCTCCGACCATTGGCGAGCAATCTCAACCGGTGCCGGCACGGTCGAACGCGCGAGCACCCCTTCGCGGTGCTCGTTCCACGGCGGCGGATAGCTTACCATCGCACCATCACCCCTGCGCGCCAGGATGATCGAAAACTCATGCGTGAAGGGCACAAATCCCTCAAGCAGCGACGGCCGCTCGCCAATCGCGCTCCATGCCGCTGCCGCCGCGCCGGGCTCGGTGATGCGCACCTGGCCTTTGCCGTCATAGCCGAGCCGCAGCGTTTTCAGAATGGCAGGTGTGCCGATATCAGCCAGCGCTGCCTCCAGTTCGGCCAGGTTTGCGACCCGTGCCCAGCGCGCCGTCCGCCCGCCGAGCGCCCCGACAAAGCTTTTCTCGTTCACCCGGTCCTGCGCAATCGCAAGCGCTGTGGGTGCGGGATGTACCGGCAGTTTCTCCGCCAGATAATCGATCGGCGCGAGCTCGATATTCTCAAACTCATATGTCACGATATCGCACGCGGCCGCAAAATCATCGAGCACGATCCGGTTCTGATAATCGGCACGGATGAAGCTGGAGGCGGTCTGCGCCGCCACGGCCTCCTCATCGGGCGCAAGCACCAGCGTGCGATAGCCAAGTTGCGCGGCCGCCGCGCCCAGCATCCGCCCCAATTGCCCGCCGCCAAGGATGCCGATCGTGCTGCCCGGCGCGATCATGCAGGTGTGCTCATGCCGGGTCCGTTGCGACGCCATCGGTCTGTGCCGCGCGCCAAGCCCGAAGCCGCGCGCTAAGGCTCGCATCGCCCAGCGCGAGAATGGCGGCGGCCAGCAGCGCTGCATTCTTCGCCCCCGGCTTGCCAATCGCCAGCGTGCCGACCGGAATCCCAGCGGGCATTTGCACGATCGAGAGCAGGCTATCCATCCCGTCGAGCGCCTTTGACTGCACCGGCACGCCGAGCACGGGCAGGTGCGTCATCGACGCCGCCATGCCGGGCAGATGCGCCGCGCCGCCAGCGCCCGCGATAATCACTTTCAGCCCTCGATCGGCGGCACCCGTCGCATAGTCATAAAGCCGCTGCGGCGTGCGGTGCGCTGACACCACCTTGGCCTCATGCGCGACGCCCAGTTCGTTCAGCAGGTCGGCGGCATGGTGCATCGTCTCCCAATCGGACGTGCTGCCCATGATGATGCCGACAACCGCGTTCATGAGCGGGCGTTAGCGAGGGTGGCGGCAGGGGACAACCGGGCGCGGCTCATCGCTCGCTCAAGTAATAGCGGTCCACCGCGCCCAACGCGCCATCGAGTTCATAGACAATCGGCTGGCCGGTCGGGATTTCAAGATGGGTGATCTCCTCATCGGCAATGCCCGACAAATGCTTCACCAACGCGCGGAGCGAATTGCCATGCGCCGAAATCAGCACGCGCTCGCCACCGCGCAGCGCGGGCGCGATCGTGGCGTCCCAATAAGGCAGCACGCGCGCAATCGTGTCCTTCAGGCTCTCGGTCGCAGGCACGGCGATCCCGGCATAGCGGCGGTCGCCCGACAGGTCGAAGGGCGAGCCCGGCTCCATCGGCGGCGGCGGGACATCGAAGCTGCGGCGCCAGATCTTCACCTGATTGCCACCGTGGCGGGCCGCGGTCTCCGCCTTGTCAAGGCCGGTCAGCCCGCCATAATGGCGCTCATTCAGCCGCCAGTCCTTCTCCACCGGCAGCCACAGCCGCCCCATTTCCTCAAGCGCGAGGTTGAGCGTCTTGATCGCGCGTGTCTGCAGCGACGTGAAGCAGCGGTCGAAATCGAGGCCCCGGTCGCGCATCAACCGCCCGGCGGCGCGCGCTTCCTCAGCGCCCTTGTCCGTCACATCGACATCCCACCAGCCGGTGAAGCGATTCTCAAGGTTCCAAGCCGATTGACCGTGGCGGATCAGGACAAGGATGGGCATTGGCAGCACTTTCTCAGCAGGGTCGACCAGCGCACTTAGAGGTCGTCAATCTGCGCGGCAAGGACTTCGAGGCAGGCGTGCGCGAGCGCGCGGCTGCGCGCGGGGGACCAGCCATGGGTCGGATCGGGGTTGGCATCATGATCCTTGAACGGCATTTCCAGCGTCATCGCGACCGCGCCGTAACGCTCGGCCAATTGGTTGGTCGACATCGCCAGATTGGCCTTGCCAGCCGGTGATTTAGGATAGCCCATTTGCGTCTGAAATTCGGGGGTGTGCGCAGCAAGCGCGTGTTGAAAGCGATAGAATTTATCGCCCAGCGCATCGCTCCAGCTCGGAATCCCCTCAAAACCCGCAATGAAGTTGGCCGGGATCGCTTCATCGCCATGCGCGTCGATCGCGAAGGTGACGCCGGTTGCGTCCATGGCATCGCGCACGCATAGCACTTCGGGGCTGCGCGCCGCGCTGGGGTCGGCCCATTCACGGTTCAAGTTCACGCCAACCGCATTGGTGCGTAGATGCCCCCGAGCCGAACCATCAGGGTTCATGTTGGGAACAAGGTGAAACGTCGCCTTGGCCAGCAACGCGGCCGTCACCGGATCCTGCGCATCGGCCAGCCGCTCCAGCGCGCCCTCCATCCAAAATTCCGCCATCGTCTCGCCGGGGTGTTGCCGGGCATAGAGCCAAACCGGCTTGGGGCCATGCCCGATCGAGAGGCAGTCAATCGGCTGGCCGTCGATCGAATGCCCCAGCTCGCGGTAGCGAAACTCCGGCATCGCCGCAAATCGTGCGATCAGCGCATTGTGCCGCTCCATCGTGTAGGGCGCGAAATAGGCGAACCATACCAGCGGACTGGCAACCCGATGGGTGATTTCGAGCACGCCGCCGTCATAGCGCGTTGCGGCCAGTGTCCAATGCTCGCGGTCGGTGCTCACCCGCGCGCGATACCCGGGCCAGCCCATTGGATAGGCCGATCCCGCCGCATTGGTGATCCGCAGCACGATCTCGCGCCCCTCGGCACCCGCGACGCGGAAATAGAACCACTGGTAAAAATCGGACTGGCGATCGCGCACAATCTCCAGATCGGCGCGGTCGCCCGATATGGCCGCAACATGAATGTTGCCGCCGTCAAAGGCGCTGGTGATGCTGATGGTCATGGAACGGTGATAGACCTCCCCGACTCCCCCGGAAAGCCCCGGAACAACGCATCGGCCAATTTTCGTGCAACCACCGGAGGTTGCGCATCGGGCGAGCGGGTGTCCGCCTGATGCTGGGCGCGGCCCTCCCAAATCACGTCGCCCGCCGCGCCGCGCCGGATCGCAACGCGCAATTCCGAAACATAGGCTTCGCGCGCGCGAGTCTTGCCCACACCAAAGCCGACACTGGCGCCGCCGCCGACGCCGCCACCCACACCCCCGCCAAAACTGCCCCCGCCCAGCCCGATCGTCACGGGCGCGCGCGCAGGTTCGGTCTCGCGCACGGTGCGGGTCAAGGTAAAGCGCGCGACCAGCGGCGCCGGGGTGCCCGCATCAGCCGCTGCAAATCCTTGCGCGACCAGCGCGCTGCGCACCGCATCGGCGTAAAGCCCCGCTTCCAGCCCGGCGACATTGACGGCGGCGGCATCCGGCTCGACCGTGATCGCCACCCGCTCAATCGGGGCCCCCAGGTGAAAGCGCGTGACCTTGACGGGGGCCGCCGTCATGCATCCGCTCAGCGCCAGCGCCGTCAGACCGATCGCACCCCATCTGCGTCGCTTGTGCATTACTGATCCTCTCGTCGCCGACTCACCGCGCCCTTTTCGGCGATTTCACTGCGCGATGCCACCGAAATACCGTCGCCCGCCCGCGCATTCGCTTGACTTGCGCCACCCCCAGGGATAGGGGCGACGCCTTTCCCAAATTCAAGTTGAAACGAGAAGCGAATCGATCATGAAGATCCGCAATTCCCTGAAGTCGCTCAAGGGCCGTCATCGCGACAATCGCGTGATCCGCCGTCGCGGGCGCACCTATGTCATCAACAAGACCAACCGCCGGTTCAAAGCGCGTCAGGGCTGACTCCCCGCGCCGTGACTGTCCGGGCCGCGATCTTTGATGTCGGCAAGGTCTTATATGATTGGAGCCCCCGGTTCCTATATCAGCGCCTGATCGACGATGATCAGGCGCTCGATGCATTTCTGCGCGATGTGCTGACGCTGGAATGGCATTTTCAGCATGACGCCGGGCGGCCCTTTGCCGAGACATCTGCCGAGCTGATCTCGCGATTTCCCGGGCATGAAACCCTGATCCTCGCGTGGCGCGACCGCTATCTTGAGAGCATTGGCGAGCCGGTGCCGGGGGTGCATGCGGTTGTTGCGGAGCTGGACGCGGCCGGAGTGCCCCTGTTTGTGATCTCCAACTTTTCGGGCGAATTCTGGCCGCCTTTCCGCGCAGCCGAGGCGGCGCTGTTCGACCGTTTTCGCGGCTTTGTGATTTCGGGGGACGAGCGGCTGATAAAGCCCGATCCGGCGATTTACACGCTCGCGCTCGATCGCTTTGGGCTCGCTGCCGACGAAGCGTTTTTCGTCGATGACAATCCGGCCAATATCGAAAGCGCGGCCGCAATGGGCATCACCGCGCGGCTGTTTACCGATGCGGCAACGCTGCGACGCGATCTAGTGTCGGTCGGATTGCTCGACGGATAGCGCCGGGGCTTAACGCGCGCCGGACTGCCCCGGCAGGGCCGAAAGCGCGGCAACCAGCCGGGCGTCATCGGCGGAATCGATGGGGGCGTGGTAAACCTTGCGCATCTTGGCGACTTCGGCCGCCCAGGTCTTGGCATCAAGCGGCGGTTGCGTGATCAGCATTTCAGCGGAATGGCAGCCGGTGCAGTTTTGCGCGATCAGGTCATTGCCCGGCCCCGGGGCCAGCGACAGGCCATCGGCGGGCAGCTCAATCGCCTTGTTTTGAAACCGGAAAGACGCCTTTTCCGCTTTGTCAGCGGGCGCGCCGCCGCACCCCGCAACGATCGCCGTAAGCGCCAAAACGAATACGCGCTTCACTGTGCGATAACCCTTATGGCCTCAATGACACCCCGCTGATAACCACTGGGGTTCCATGCCGCGACATTCGGCTGGGCCACGCCGTTCGCATTTGTGCAGCGCACATCAATCCGATGCGCCCCGAGCGCCAGCGGCGGCGCCACCGCCGTCCAGCGCCGAAAACTGTAACGGCCATGATCCGCCTCCAGCGCGGCGGCGACCCAAGGCCCCTCGTCAATGCGGTACTCAACCCGCGCCACCCCTGCGTCCCCGCCCATCGCGATCCCGTTCAGCGACAGCGGTGCCCCGCTGCGCAGCCGAGCACCGTCGGCGATGCTCGTCACAAAACTGCGCGGCACCATCGCGCCGATCGGCGTGCTGGGAAACTCCTTGGTGCCGGGCGCAACTCCACCGTCCGGCGTCGTCGGGATTCGATAGGCCTTGGCCATCCAGAAATTATCGTCTGCGCCGGTCAGCACCTCGATCCGGTCGAGCGCCTTAATCCAATAGGTTGAATACCATCCCGGCACCACTAACCGGATTGGGAAACCGTTCAGCATCGGCAGCGCTGCACCGTTCATGGCAAAGGCAATCATCACCTCACCATCACGCGCGTGATCGACGCTCAACGATTTTGCATACCACGGCGCGCCGTCCACCGGCGGGCGGTCGAGCCCGGCAAAACGCACCGCGCTCGCCCCCGCCTTGACGCCTGCCAGACCAAGCACATCGCGCAAGCGCACACCCATCCAGCGCGCATTGCCCATCGCGCCATGCCCCCATTGCGCGCCTGCCACGCGCGGGTTGAAATGCCCGCGAGAATTGCCCGCGCACTGATTGACCGCGGCGATCTCGACGCGCGGCAGCTTCAGCAATTCCGCTAGTGACAATGCGCGGGGCGCATTGACCGCGCCGCCGATCCGCAAGCGAAACGCCGCCACGTCAATCGACAATGGAATATCCGAATAATGCCAGCGCACGTAAAAACGGTCATTGGGGGTAAACACGCCACGCGCATAGACGTCCCACGGCGTCTCCAGCACCGGCGCGCGGCTGCGCTGCACAATCATCGCGCCTTTTTCCGGGAAGCCACCGACCAGCGCGCGCTCGCCATTTACAAAGCCCAGCCGCGCCAGCTCCTGCGCGAGCAAGGGGGACGCGACCGCACCTGCCCCCAACGCGCCCAGCGCGCCGCGCCGCGACAGATCAACCATGCGCGACCATCGGCGCAAACCGGGCGACTTGCTGACCCACCAATGCGAGCTGATCGGACACGGCTGGGTCGCTCGCGCCGCCCTCGTTATCAAATGTTGTAATCTGGGTGTTGATGGCCGCGGCGAAAGGAGTTGGCCAACCGCGCAGCGCGTGGACGATCGAACGCAGTGCCGCGATCGTGCTGCCGGTCGCCTGCCAACCATAAGCCGTCGCGATCAACCCAACCGGCATATCGGCGAGATAGGGGCGGGCATCGCGCGCCGTTTCCTCCAGCAGGTCGAGCGCGTTCTTCACCAGCCCCGAAATGCTGCCATGGTAACCAGGACTGGCGATGATGAGCGCCGATGCCTGCCGCACGGTGGCGATGAATTCACGCTCAGCAGCGGTCCGCTCGGCTGCCTTGGGGTTGTAAAGCGGCAATTGCGCCAGCGCCTCGCCTCCAAACAGCCGGGTTGCAAACCCCGCCTGCCCCGCGCTGTCGAGCGCGATCATCAGCGCGCGCTCGGTCGATGCGACACCGCCAATCGTGCCGCCAATACCGACGACGAGCGGACGGGGGGAAATACTCGTCTCAAGCACAATCGAACTCCAGTCGCAGCGCCACCCCGCGATACGCGCAGGCTATGCGCTGGACAAGCATAGGATTACAGCAGCGCGTGGTCGATATACGGCAACACATGCCGCGCCACCCGGTCCGCCTCGGCAGCGTGCGGATAGCCCGACAGGATAAACGCCTCGATCCCCATGCTGCGGTAATCGTTGAGCTTGGCCAGCACCTGATCGGGGTCGCCGACAATCGCCGCGCCACAGCCCGAGCGCGCCCGACCAATGCCGGTCCACAAATGCGGCTCGGCAAAGCCTTCATCATCGGCGTTGTCGCGAAGGGCTGCTTGCGCGGCGACTCCCGCCGATTGCGAATCAAGTGATTTCGCCCGGATCGCTGCCCCTTGCGCGTCATCAAGCTTTGACAAGAGCCGCGCCGCATAGGCACGTGCCTCGCTCTCGGTTTCGCGCACGATCATATGCGCGCGATAACCGAATTTGAGCGTGCGGCCATATCGGGCGGCGCGGGCGCGCATATCGGCAATAATCTCCGCTACCACTTCGCGCTTGTCGGGCCACATCAGATAGACGTCGCACCCCTTGGCCGCGGCCTCGCGCGCATCCTCGCTCAGCCCCCCGAAATAGAGCTGCGGCGCCTTGCCCGACAGCGTGCCAATGCGCGGCGGGTCGATCTTCAACTTCCAGATTTCGCCATCATGGTCGAGCGGCTCGCCATTCAGCAGCGTTTTCAAAATATGCATCGCCTCTGTCGTGCGGGCATAGCGTGGTGCCGATGCCATCACCTCACCCGGCAAATCGGATGAGATGATGTTCACTTTCAATCGCCCGCCCAGCATCCGGTCAATCGTTGCAATCTGACGCGCGAGTTGCGGCGGCCAGCTTTCGCCGACCCGCACCGCCATCAACAGCGCAAGCCGCGACAGCAGCGGCGCGATACCCGCCGCAAAAGCGGTCGTGTCAATGCCGAGGGCATAGCCCGAGGGGAGCAGAATATTGTCAAACCCGCCGGTCTGCGCCTGCATCACGATGTCGCGGCAATGCTCCCAGCTTGAGCGCAGCATCGGGTCGCTCTGGCCCAAAAACTCGTAATCATCGTCACACAGCGCCGAAAACCAGCTAATTTCGCAGGGCGGCAGCGGGATGGGCAGGTCGCTCATGGCAGCTTCACTCCCCGCGCGGCGACGAGCACGTCATACCAGAGCTGGCGCGTCCAGTGACATTTGAACGCATCGGGAATTTCGGCGATCCGCGCGACATTCTGGGTGCCGACGATCGGAATGGCCTGCGCAGGGTGCGCCATGATCCAGCTATAGGCGGCTGCCGCCCGCGATACCCCGGCTGCGTTTGCGACCCTGTCAAGCGTGGCACACACCGCGACCGCGCGCGCATCCTGCGGATCGCCAATCCGCCCACCGCCCAGCGGCGACCAAGCGAGCACCGCCATGTCCGCTGCCATTGCCAGGTCGAACAACCCGCCCTCAATCGGCTCGATGACGAGCGGCGACACTTCCGGCTGAGTCGACGCCAGCGGGATCGTCAGGAACGTTGCCAGCGCCCGATGCTGCTCGATCGTGTGGTTCGACACGCCAATCGCGCGCACCTTGCCGCTTGCGACCATGTCCTCCAGCGTGCGCGCAACCTCTTGCGGGTGCGCCAGAATGTCGGGGCGGTGGATCTGGTATAGGTCGACCTGCTCAGTCTTCAGCCGCCGCAACGACGCCTCAAGCGCCGCCATCAGATAGTCACGGCCCGAATCATAGGGCACCGGCGGCGTGATCCCGCCCTTCGTCGCGAGCACCATGCGCGCACGCAGGCCCGGTGCCGCGTCAAACACTTGCCCAAGCAATGACTCGGCGTCGCCAAAGCCGCCTGCGCCGTCAAAGCCGTAAATGTCAGCGGTATCGAACAGAGTTACGCCCGCCTCAAACGCCGCCTCGATGAGGCGGCGCCCCTCCGCGACAGAGGCGTGGCCGAAACGCCACATCCCCCAAGCAATCGGGCTGACCAGGATTCCGCTCTTGCCGAGCGGGCGGGAATCGGGTGTAACAGTTAAATAGGACATCGTTGTCATACATAGAGGCAGAGACGTTGGGAGAGCAAGTAAGATATGGGCTGGTCGGCACCGGCATGATGGGTGTCGAACATATCAACAATCTTGCGATCACGCCGGGCGCTGTCGTGACGGCGATTGCGGATCCGGTTTCGACCTCGCTCGGTTGGGCGCAGACAGCGCTTGGGGAGCGCGCGGACGGCGTGGCGGTGTTTGACAGCGCGGCGGCGCTTGCCGCCTCGGGACGCTGCGACGCGGTGATTGTTGCAAGCCCGAACCATACGCATCGCGAGACACTGGTCCCGCTGTTCGATGCGGGCCTTCACATTCTGTGCGAAAAGCCGTTGGCAACAACGATTGCCGATGCGCAGTGGATCGTTGAGCGCGCGGCGCAGTCGCCGAGCGTGTTTTGGACAGCGATGGAGTATCGCTTCATGCCGCCCGCCGCCGAGTTTATCGCGGAAGTGCATGGCGGCACGGTGGGCGCGCTCAAAATGCTGTCGATCCGCGAACACCGCTTTCCGTTTCTGGTGAAAGTGGGCAACTGGAACCGCTTTGCCGCGAATACCGGGGGGACAATGGTGGAAAAGTGCTGCCATTTTTTCGACCTGATGCGGCTGATTATCCGCAGCGAGCCGGTGCGGGTTTATTGTTCGGGCGCAATGGATGTGAACCATCTTGACGAGGATTATGGCGGTCGCCGCCCCGACATTATCGACAACAGCTATACTACCGTCGATTTTGCCAATGGCGTGCGCGCGATGCTCGACCTGTCAATGTTTGCCGAAGGGGCTGAAAATCAGGAGGAGATCACCGCCGTTGGCGACGCCGCGCGGCTCGACGTGTTCATTCCAGAAGGGGCGATCGTGCGGTCGCCCCGCGTCGGCTTTGGCAATCCGAAACAGGCCAGCCGCCGCATAGTGGAGGGGGACGCCGCCGCGCTTGCCGCCGGCAGCCATCACGGATCAACCTTTTATGAACACCAGCGCTTCATCGCGGCGGTGCGCGGCGAGGGAGTAGTCGAAGTCACCGCGCAGGATGGGCTGATGGCGGTCGCCATCGGAGTCGCTGCCGAGCTGAGCGCGCGAGAACGCCGTGTGGTCACCATGGCCGAGCTTGGCGTGTAACCTATAGGAATTGTTGACGGGGTCAAAACCAAACTAAGCTGCACCCGGCATGACGCAGCGTTAAGGACGATAAAGTGGGAGGGACTGAAATGATGAAATCCGCATTGATGACGAGCGCAGCCGCGTTCGCGATACTCGCCGCAACGCCGGTCGCCGCGCAACAGGCACCGGCAAAACCAAACCCGGCCGATACTGGCGTTGACCCCAATGCCGCCCCCGAAGTGATCGTTACCGCGCAAAAACGCAGCGAACGGTTGCAGGATGTACCGGTCGCCGTGACCGTGGTGGGCGGCGACGCGCTCGGCGCGCTCAGCAAGGCCAATCTCGAAGCCGCACAATATTTGGTGCCGTCGTTCACCGTGCTGAAATCGGGCACGACGCTTAATCAGTCGCTGTTCCTGCGCGGCGTCGGCACCGCCACTTTCTCGATCGCCGGCGAGCCGTCGGTGTCGACCGTCGTGGACGGAGTCGTCTATAGCCGGTCGGGTGAGGCGTTCAGCGAATTGGTCGACATCGACCAGCTCGAAGTCTTGCGCGGGCCGCAGGGCACACTGTTCGGGAAAAACGCGTCCGCCGGTGTGATCTCGATCACGTCAAAACGGCCGACCAGCACCTTTGGTGGCTATCTCGAAGCATCCTATTTCACCGACAGCGAGTATCGCGCGCGCGCCGCGATCAACGTGCCGCTGAGCGAGGATATTCTGACCCGTCTGACCGGTTTTTATTCAACCTATGACGGCAATATCCGCAATGTAACCACCAATTCGCTCGTCAATGGCTGGGAACATTATGGCGCGCGGTTCCAGGTCGAGGCGCGGCCGACATCGGACGTAACGCTGACCTTCATTGCCGATTATTATCAGAATGATGATGATTGCTGCGCCGAAATTATCGCCACGCCCCCAATCAATGGCGCAACCGGCCTGCCGACGACCAACTTGTCGACCGCCGCGCTGCCAACGCCGCGCGGTGCCGATACACGGCAAATCGCCCAGAATCTGGTCACCGCCACCCAAGAGCGCGGCTTTGGCTTTTCGCTGACCGCCGATGTAGCGCTCGGGCTGCACACACTGACGTCGATCACGTCGTATCGCGACTGGCGCAACACCGAAATCCGCGATGGCGACTGGTTGCCGCAATCGTTCATCGGCTTTAACCAGCTTCACGATTTCGGGCCGCAAACCGGCAATACGTTTACTCAGGAATTTCGCTTAGCCTCACCTGCCAAGCAGTTGATCACATACGTGGTCGGCGCCTTTTATTCGCAGGCGATTTCGGAGCGGACCTTCAGCCGCTTTGTCGAACGGTGCAATTCGGCCGTCACCCCGGCGCCGACCGTGCTGACCCCTTGCACTAGCCCGCTGGCCGCGCCACGAACTTTCCCGGTTGGCACCGCTGTCTTTGGGTCGACCTTCAAGAACTTTGCCCTGTTCGGTCAAGGTACGGTCAACGTAGCTGACTGGTTCCGGCTGATCGGCGGCGTGCGTTACACGCATGACGATCTCAGCGTGTCGCACCGGCGCGTGTCCGCCAACCTCGACACAGTAAACGGTGTGCCGGTGGGAACCGCAGGGATCGCCCCCAATTTCGACCAGGGCGTATTCGATTCGCCCGGCATCAACGGCGTGGTTACCGCCAGCAACGGCATTCCGTTCCGCGCGGCCACCGCCAGCGACAATGTGTCGGGCAAGGTTGGGGTTCAGGCTGATCTGTCAAAAAACAGCACCGCCTATTTCACCTATTCGCGCGGCTATAAAGGGCCGGCGTTCAACGTGTTTTTCAACCTGTCGAAAAACGGCACCAACGTGATCGCGCCGGAAACGTCGAATGCGTACGAAATCGGACTTAAGAACTCGCTGTTCAATGGGCGGCTGGTGTTCAACATTGCTGCGTTCCTCGCGCAATATGACAATTTCCAGGCCAATAATCCGGATCTGATCGCGGGCGTTGTCGTTATACCAACGTGCATTGATCA
>DHHS01000012.1 GCA_002403415.1 Sphingomonas sp. UBA4766
CGTTTCACGAGGATTGCACCGTCGGCATCGGGATGCGGCTGAGCGAAGAAATGCAGCCGGTTTGGCTGCGCATCGGCGGTTATTGGTATCCGCGTGGCGGCATCCCCATCGATGTGTTCTGGCAAAGCGGCCCGCCGCCGGAAGGGGTGTGGATCCCCGCGCAAGACGTGCCGCCCTATCGCGGGCGCGGCTGACGCACTCGTTCGCATCGTTCAGCCACGGTATAGGCGGGGCAGTGTGTTATGTCGCGCATATCGACACAGGAGATTGTCCATGACCCGCCCTGCCAAACTGATCGCGCTTGCCGCCGCGCTGGCGCTTGCCGTCCCGGCATTTGCGCAAAACAGCCCCGAGGAAGCGCGCTTTGCCCAGGCGCAACAGCGTTTTCAACAGGAAATGCGCGTGTTTCAGCAAGAATTCGACCGTTATCAGGCGTGGCAGGCAAGCCGTCCGCGCTTTGATGAGCGCCGTTACCCCGACCGCACCGATCCCCGTTATGACCCACGCTATGACGACCGGGATGAGGGCGGCTATGATCCATCGCGCTATTACCGCAATGGCCCGAACTATACCGAGCGGGTGCTCGGCCCCGACGACCGTGTCTATCGCGGCAATGACGGGCGTTATTATTGCAAGCGCAATGACGGCACCACTGGTCTCATTATCGGTGCGGTCGGTGGCGGCATCTTGGGCAATGTGATCGACGGCGGCCGTTCACGCGCGGTCGGCACCCTGCTCGGCGGTGGGCTGGGCGCGTTGCTGGGCAAATCGATCGACCAGAACAGCCAGCAGATCCGCTGCCGCTGATCGGCGACCGCGCGCGATTAAGCGGGGCAGATAGTTCAACCCTTGAACAAGCCACCCAGCACCCCGCGCACCAATTGCCCGACCAGCCCGCCGCTTGACGCGCCGCGCCGTGAGCCGGTGCCGAACACCGATTTGGCGACTTCATTGGCGACTTGGCGGGTGATGGTCGATGTTGCGGTGCGCGCCGCTGCAGTAGCCACCTTGTTCCACGGGGAGGCAGCCGCCGCCTTTGCAGCCGCTTTTTCGGCGGCAAGGCGCGCGCGTTCGGCCTCCTTGGCGGCGCGGGCATCCGCCTTCGCCTGAACCGCGGCGGCCTTTTCGGCGTCGCTGGCGGCTTTCGATTCAGCAGCGGCCGCGGCGGCTTCCTCGGCCTTCGCGCTCAGCAGCTCTTCGGCCGATTCCTTGTCGATCAGCATGTCATATTTGTCACCGACTGCATCGGTTTCGATCATGGTCTTGCGCTCCTCGGGCGTCACCGGGCCAACGCGGGTCGCGGGCGGTTTGATGAGCGTGCGCTCGACTGGGGAGGGCGCGCCATCGGGCTGGAGCAGCGAAACCAGCGCCTCGCCAATCTTCAGCTCGGTAATGACGGTCGCGACATCGACATCGGGGTTGGCGCGAAACGTGGTAGCGGCCGCACGCACCGCCGCCTGATCGCGCGGGGTAAAGGCGTTCAGCTTATGCTGGATACGGTTGTTGAGCTGCCCTGCCACCGTATCGGGAATGTCGATCGGGTTTTGGGTGATGAAATAGACGCCGACGCCCTTGGAGCGGATCAGCCGCACGACTTGCTCGATCTTTTCCAACAACGCCTTTGGTACATCATTGAACAACAAATGCGCTTCGTCAAAGAAGAAGCACAGCTTGGGTTGATCGGGATCGCCAACTTCGGGCAGATTTTCAAACAATTCGCTTAGCAGCCACAGCAGGAACGTCGAATAAAGCTTGGGGCTGGCCATCAGCTTATCGGCGGCGAGAATGTTGACGATCCCGCGCCCCTTTTCATCCAGCCCCATGAAATCGGCCAGATCAAGCGCGGGCTCGCCAAAGAAATGTTCGCCGCCCTGGCTGCGCAATTGCAGCAGCGCGCGCTGGATCGACCCCACTGATTGCTTGCTGACATTGCCATATGTTGTGGTCAGCGCGGCCGCATTTTCCCCGCAATAGCTCAGCATCGCTTGCAAATCGTCGAGGTCTAGCAGCAGCAGCCCCTCTTTGTCGGCAACGTGAAAGGCGATGGTCAGCACACCTTCCTGCACATCATTCAGGT
The DNA here is from genome assembly GCA_002403415.1 of Sphingomonas sp. UBA4766. GTDB lineage: Bacteria > Pseudomonadota > Alphaproteobacteria > Sphingomonadales > Sphingomonadaceae > Sphingomonas. Next base: position 2,078 of record DHHS01000012.1, read on the forward strand.
CCATCAGCCGCGCGAGCAGGAGCGGCCCCATTTCCGAAATGGTGGTGCGAATGGGGTGACCCTGTTCGCCGAACAAGTCCCAGAATTGCACCGGCGTATCGGCATAGGCCCAATCGACAAAGCCGATGTCTTTGGCGCGCGCGTCAAAGATGCCGTGGAGCTTGGCGTTGGTCGGCGACCCCGCCATGGCAAGGCCCGACAAATCGCCCTTCACATCCGCCACGAAACACGGCACGCCGACCGCCGAAAACCCCTCGATCAGGCCCTGCACCGTCACCGTCTTGCCAGTGCCGGTCGCGCCCGCGATCAGCCCGTGGCGGTTGGCCCGCTTCAGCTCCAGCGCCTGCGGCCTGGCACCGCCTGTCCCTGCGCCGATGAAAAGGGTTCCCGCCATGATGCTCGCTCCGGTCAATTGCTCCGCGGATGCTATGGCGCGTTTCGGGGCCGACCAGCAAGACAGGAAAACGCCGCCCGGTCGGGGTGGACCGAGCGGCGTTTCGCATGGGGCGGCGGCGCCTTACTTGCTGAAGCGCACCGCGATGAAGATGCCGGGATTGCGGCCCCGCTGGACGAAAAGCAACACGGCTTCGCGGCCGGCCGTCTTCGCTTGATTGACCGCGCGCGCCATGTCGGCCACCGTCGTGACCGGTTGGCGATTTACCGACATGATAACATCGCCACGCTGCAACCCCTTTTGCGCAGCATCGCTCGACGGATTGGCGGAGACAATGACAACGCCGGTGGTGCTCGGTTCAAGCTGAAGCGAGCGGCGAATGTCGGCGGTCAACTCGGTCACGTCCAGGCCAAGCGTCGCGGTCATCACTGCCTGATCGGCACCCTTGCCGCCGCTATCGGGCACCGCGCTGTCATCGCTGCCGCCGCCGGCCGCTGCGGTCAGCGCGTCTTCGGATGGGCGCGTGCCGGCAATCGCGTTCAGCGCCAGATTGCGGCCATCGCGGTTTACGTCGAGCCGGATCGCCTCTCCGGGCTTCACATTGGCGACCAGATAGCTGAGCGTTTCATCCACGGTGACGTCTCGACCATTGACCTTCAGCACGATGTCGCCGGTCTTGACCCCTGCTTTTTCGGCCGGGCCACCGGGTTCGACCCGGTTAATCAGCTCGCCGCGTCCCTTGGGCAGGCCGAGCGCGACACCATCATCTTCACTGAGCGGTTGCATCCGCACGCCAAGATAGCCGCGCCGGACGCTGGCACCCTTCATCAGCGTTTCGATAATCGGCTTGGCCTCTTCGGCGGGAATCGCAAAGCCGATGCCGATATTGCCGCCGCTTTGCGAGAAAATCTGCGAATTGATGCCGATGACATTGCCGTTCAGATCGAACATCGGTCCGCCGGAATTCCCCTGATTGATCGCCGCGTCCGTCTGGATAAACCGGTCATAGGCGCCGCCCTGACCAGTGGAGCGGTGCAGCGCCGAAACGATACCCGCAGTCACGGTCGAGCCAATGCCAAACGGATTGCCGATCGCAACGATCCAGTCGCCGACGCGTGTCTTGGTCGAATCGCCGAATTTGACAAAGGGCAGGTTCACGCCGTCGATCTTGAGCAGCGCAAGGTCCGACGCCTGATCGCGACCGATCAGCTTGGCCTTGTATTCCTTGCGGTTGGGGAGCGTCACCGTGATCAAATCGACCGTCGCGCCGCGCGCGCCCGGTGCCACCACATGATTGTTGGTGACGACATAGCCATCGGCCGAAATCAGAAAGCCCGACCCGAGCGACTGCGCCTGACGGGTCACGGGCGGAGCGTTCGGTTCCTGCCCACCGCCGCCGCCGCCGAAAAAGTCCTGAAACGGCGTCCCCTGAAACGGATTCGCCTGTGGCTGAACCTTCACCGTTTGCTTGGTGGAGATGTTGACCACTGCGGGCTGGAGCCGCGCGACGAGATCGGCAAAGCTGAGCGGCGCGCCGGGGCGCGGCGCCGCTGCTGCCATGGCCGCCGGTTCATTTTGCGCGGTTTGTGCCGCGGAGGGCGGTTGCAATGCCAGGGTCGCGGCGGCCCCTCCGACTAAAAGAGCACCCGAAATGGCATAAGCGTAGCGCACGATCCGTTTTCCTCTCTGGTCGAACAAATGACGGATGGGTTTATGCCGCGTCCGCCTGAACAGTAATTGAATATGAACCGATTGTCAGCGGGGCCGCCCCCGCCCGGTGAACTGCCGCAGATAATCGTCGCTTGGCGACAGGATGATCTGGGTCTCCCCCGATTGCGCGCTGTCCTGGGTAAAGGTATAGCGATAGGACTGCATTGCGCGGTAAAAGTCATAGAAATCAGGATCTTTGTTGAACGCATCGGCATAAATCCGCGCAGCGTTCGCATCGGCTTCGGCGCGGATGATCTGCGCGCTCTTTTCACCCTGCGCGCGGATGGTGGCCGCTTCTTGCTGGCGCGCGGTTTTCATGCGGTTGAGCGCGCTGTCGAGCGGGCTTCCCTCCGGCAAGTCGGCATGGCGGATGCGCACATCGACGATTTGCGCACCATATTGGCGGGCAAGCTGTTGCAAACCGGCCTGAATATTATCCATCACCCGGCCCCGCTCCGGGCTGAGCAGCGCTGAAAACTGGCGGCGGCCAAGCTCGTTGCGGACCGCTGTGCCGAGCAGCGGGCGAAGCTGGTCCGCCACCCTTTCCTCGGTTGACGAACTGCTGCCCGTTGACACCACCGCCTTCAACGGATCGACGATGCGGAACAGCGCAAATGCGTCCACTTCAAGCCGGAGCTGATCGGTCGACAGCACCTGCTGATTGTTGAGGTCGACACCCAGCACATGTTTGTCGACCCATACAATCTTGTCAACAAACGGGATTTTTGCAGCCAACCCCGAATCGGTCTGACCAAAGGGCTGGTTGGGTTTCCACCGGTTGATCGTGCCGACGGGCTTTTCAAACCGCAGGATCACCGCCTGTTCGGTCTCGGGCACGATGAAGACGCTTGAGACGAACAGGATCACGCCGAGCAGTGCGGCGATGCCAAGCCCAATCGGGTTACGCCAGAAATTGGGCATTACTGGCCTCCTGCAACAACGGGGGCGGGGGGCGTCGCGCTTGCGCCCGGCCGGTTACGAAGTGGAAGATAGGGGACGACGCCGCCGCTATCGACAATCGTCTTGTTGTTCTTGGCCAGCACGGCCTCCATCGTTTCATAATACATGCGGCGGCGCGTCACTTCGGGGGCAAGCTTATACTGGGTGTAATAAAGGTCGAACTGCTGGGCTTCCGCCTGTGCGCGGGCAGTGACTTGCTGTTCGTAGGTGCGTGCGACGTTCTGGTCCGATTGCGCCTTTTGTTGGGCCGCGCTGACCAGCTTGAAATCGTCAATGACGCTGGCGGGCGGATCGGCCTTGTTGATCGCGACCGACTGCACGCGCACGCCCGAACGATATTCGTCGAGAATCTGCTGCATCAATTGTTGCGCGCGTTGCTCGATATCGACGCGACCGCCGGTAATCGCCTGATTGAGCGTTACGGTTGCAACAATGGCACGCATCGCGCTTTCGGCTGTCGCGCGCACGGTGCCGCGCGCATCCTTGATTTGATAATGAAAATTCTGCGGGTCGACGATGTCCCAGCGCACCGCATAAGCCAGATCGACGATGTTCTGATCGCCCGTCAGCATCAAATTCTGGGCGCTGCCACCTTCGGGAAAATCCTCGGTGCGGATTTCCTGCACATCGATTTTGGTGACAGTCGCGATCGGCGCGGGCAGCGTGAAGTTGATGCCCGGCTCCAGCGTGCCCGAATAGCTCCCGAAAAAGGTCACAACCCCGCGCTGCTGCGGCGCGATGGGGTGAATGCTGGTGAATGCCGCCCAGAGCACCACGATCAGCCCGCCGCCGATCAACCAGAGCGAGCGGCTGTTCGCGCCGCTGGGCAGGCCGGGAAAGCCGCCGCCGCCGCCATTGCCGCCGCCCGGGCCGCCGGGGCCGCG
>DHHS01000060.1 GCA_002403415.1 Sphingomonas sp. UBA4766
CACTCGCCAATTCCTCCGGCTGGGCCGCGCGGCGCAAGGGATTGAGGCGGCCGACCTTTTCCATCTTGCCCGCCTCGCGCGCATAATCGAACGTCGGCTTGGTCATGCCCGTCTCGGTCAGGCCAGGGCAAATCGCGTTAACCCGCACATTCGACCCCGAAAGCTGCTGCGCCGATGTCATCGCCAGATTGATGACGCCCGCTTTGGACGCCGAATAAGCGGGCGACCCCGCGCCAGAACGGATGCCCGCGACGCTCGCCGTCAGCACAATCGCACCGCCGCCCCGATCGGCGATGTGGGGTGCTGCGTGTTTGACCGCGAGATATGGCCCGATCAGGTTCACGCGCAGCACTTCGGTGATGAGCGCAACATCGGTGTCGAAGATGTTCGCCATCCCGCCCGAAATCCCAGCATTGGCAAACATCACGTCGAGCCGACCGAACTGCTCCACAGCAAGCGCGACCGTGCGCGCAACGTCATCCTCCAGTCCGGCGTCGATCTTGGTCGCAATCGCGGTGCCGCCCGCATCGCGGATCGCTTGCGCCGTCGCTTCTGCCGCCTCACTCCAGTCGGCACAGATAACGCGTCCCCCCTCTGCCGCGAACAAAGTCGCCGCCGCCCGGCCAATGCCCGAGGCGGCCCCGGTGACGATGATCGATTTGTCGGTGAAACGGGCCATGGCAATTCCTCCTAAATCGTGACGCCCCCGTCGAGGACGATCGTCTGCCCCGTCATGAAGGTCGACGCATCGCTCCCTAAAAACACGACGGCACCGGCAATCTCGTGCGGCTCGCCAATGCGGCGCAGCGGCACGCTCTGGTTCGCCGCCGCAATCCGTGCCGGATCTTCCCAAAGCGCACGCGCAAAATCGGTCTTGATCAGGCCGGGCGCGATGCAATTCACCCGCACATTATCTGGCCCGAATTCATGCGCGAGGTTGCGCGCAAGCTGCATGTCGGCGGCCTTGGAAATGCAATAGGCGCCAATCACGGTTGAACCACGCAGTCCCCCAATCGACGAAATGATGATGATCGACCCAGACCTTCGACTGCGCATTTCGGGCGCGACCATGGCGATCAGCCAGTGGTTGGAGACGATATTGTTGTCGAGAATCTTGCGGAACTGCTCGTCCGCAATCCCTTCCTGCGGCCCGTAATAGGGGTTGGACGCCGCATTGCAGACCAGAATGTCGATCTGGCCAAACGCCCGGCGGGTCTCGTCGACCAGTTGCTGCAGGCCTGCCTTGTCAGAGATATTGGCGGCAACCGCGATCGCAGTGCCCTCCCCGTATTTGCTGTTGATCTCGGCGGCGACTTCGTCGCACGCATCCTGCTTGCGGCTCGAGATGACAACCCGCGCGCCGTGTTCGGCGAGTTCGTATGCGGAAGCCTTGCCAATCCCGCGCGATGATCCGGTAATGATCGCGACTTTGCCGCTCAAGTCAAACTGGCTCATGCACTGCTCCTGAAAGTTATGCCCCGGCCCGTTTCGCAAAGGCCCAAGCCGCCGTCGCCAACGGGCCCACCCGTTCGGCGGTCTTGGCGGCCTGCGCACTGCTGGCGGTGCCATCGACGATGCGCTTCTTGATGCCCTGCACAATCCCGGTCAGGCGGAAGAGATTATAGGCGAAATACCAGTCGAGCTGCGGCACGCCGTCGCGCCCCGTCGCAGCGCAATAGCGCGCGACCATATCCTCGATCGTCGGGATGCCCGTCTCCGGCCCGGCAAGGCCCATCACGCCCGACCGCCCCTCTGGCTGCGTCACCCAGTTCATCAGGAAATAGCTGAAATCCGCAAGCGGATCGCCCAGCGTTGACAGCTCCCAGTCAAGCACCGCGATCACGCGCGCCTCATCGGCGTGGAAGATCATGTTGTCGATGCGGTAATCGCCATGGACGATCGATACTCGGTCCTGCTGCGGCAAGGTCGCGGGCAGCCATTCGATGAGCGCTTCGACATCCGGCATGTGCTCGGTTTCGGACGCGCGATATTGCTTGGTCCAGCGCGCTACCTGCCGCTCAAAATAATTGCCTGGCTTGCCATAATCGCCAAGTCCCGCAGCCTCATGGTCAGTGTTATGAAGCTGCGCCATGGTGTCGCACATCGCGTTGTAGATCGCGGTGCGCTGCGCCGGGGTCATGCTGGGGAGCGAACCGTCCCACAGATTGCGCCCCTCAACCAGTTCCATCACATAGAATTTGGCCCCAATAACATCGGCGTCCTCACACAGGCCGTAAGGGCGCGGCACCGGAAAGCCGGTAGGATAAAGCCCGGCGATCAGCCGATATTCCCGGTCGACCGCATGGGCAGAGGGGAGCAGCTTCCCGAACGGCTGACGGCGGAGCACGTAGGTGCCGCTCGCGCCATCGACGCGGTAGGTCGGGTTGGACTGCCCGCCCTTGAACTTGGCCAGCGTGACCGGACCCGCAGCACCCGGGACATGTGCTTCCATCCACGCCGCGATGCGGGCGGCATCAATCGGATCGTCGGCAGGCACGGGGAGCGTGCCGACCATGGTGACGTCCGCCGTCTCGGTTTCGCTCACGCGAATTCGATCACGGAGCGCACCGTGTCCCCCGTGCGCAGCGCCGCCAGCGCGCCATTGACACCGTCGAGCGTAATCCGTTCCGCCACCATCGTGTCGAGGTCCAGCTTGCCATCGAGATACATCTGCACCAGTCGCGGCATGTCGATCGGGAAACGGGTGGAGCCGAGCAGCGACCCCTGCAACTTCTTACCCGTCAAAAAGCTGGGGCCGGGCAGGCTGACCATTTTGCCCGGCGCAATCATGCCCAGAATCGTCGCGGTGCCGCCGCGCTTCAGAAGGGTCCAGGCAAGCTCTGCCGTCTCCGACCGCCCGACGGCTTCGATCGCATAATCAACGCCGCCCCCTGTCAGTCCGGCAATTTTCTTGGCAAGATCGGGCTCGTCGGGTGCGAAGCCATGCGTCGCGCCCAGCCGGATCGCGAGCGCGCGCTTATCCGCGACCGGATCAATCGCGATAATCGCGCCTGCGCCTGCAATTTTGGCCGCGTTGATCGCCGCCAGACCGATCCCGCCGCAGCCGATGACCGCGACCGTCTCCCCGGCACGCAGCCGACTGTCGTTAAAGATCGAGCCAGCGCCGGTAATCACCGCACAACCGAGGAGTGCGGCGCGGTCAAGCGGCATGTCCTTGCTAATCGCGACGCACGCATTTTCATGCACCAGCATCATTTCGGCAAAGGCCGAAAGGTTGAGAAAGGGGTTGAGCGGGGTGCCATCGGTCAGGCTGAGCCGCGGGTCAGCGCCCTTGGCCCGCCGCGTCGACGGGTCAACGCACAGCGACGGGCGACCGGTGACGCACATTTCGCAACTGCCGCAGAACACGGTGAAAAAGGTGATGACATGATCGCCGGGGCGCAAGCGCGCAACATCGCTGCCGACCGCCTCCACAACCCCCGCCGCTTCATGGCCGGGCACCGTCGGCACGGGGTGCGGGAAGCTGCCATCGACGAAATGGAGGTCCGACCGGCACACCCCGCACGCGACCGTGCGGATCATAACTTCGCGCGGGCCGGGCTTGTCGATGCGGACATCCTCGACCACCAAGTCCGATTTGGGTTGGTAAAGCACTGCTGCTTTCATCGTAATCCTTCTCCAGCTCCCCGGGCGTTTTCCGGGGGACATGATTGTGCGACCCTAAGGGCGCGGGTTAACGCCGCACCGCTTCCTTGGCCGCTACTGCTTCAGGCAAGTCGGCATATTTGCCGAATTCATGCCGTGCAATCGCACGATTATGCACTTCATCGGGGCCATCGGCAAAGCGCAGCGTGCGCATCGCCGCCCAGGCATGGGCAAGGTGGAAATCATCCGACACGCCGCCGCCGCCATGCGCCTGAATCGCATCGTCGAGGATCGACAGCGCCATGGTAGGCGCCGCAACCTTGATCATCGCGATTTCCTGTTGCGCGCTCTTGTTGCCCGCCTTGTCCATCATATCGGCGGCTTTCAGGCAGAGCAGACGGGTCATTTCAATGTCGATCCGCGCCTTTGCGATCCGCTGTTCCCAGATCGAGTGATCGGCGATCCGCTTGCCAAACGCCACGCGCGTCAGCAGCCGCTTGGCCATTGCCTCGATCGCGACTTCGGCGACGCCGATGGTGCGCATGCAGTGGTGGAT
>DHHS01000018.1:0-8323 GCA_002403415.1 Sphingomonas sp. UBA4766
CCCGGCGAAGCCGAGCGTCAGTGGCTCGAACGGCGCCGCGCGGAGGTGACGATCGGCTAAACCGACCGGCTATGCTGCGCAGCCAATAATCCCGACGACGGGCACGATCAGGCTGTCCCCGCCCTCGCGCGCGATGGTGAGAGTGCCGCTTTCCACAACACCACCTTGCGTCAGGTCGCCACGCCGGGCGATCGCCATTTCGATGGTGACGGTCAGGTCTCCCCCCGCATAGGATGTCTGCGCCAGAAACCCGAAATCGCCCGGCCCCGATTGCCGCACCCGTACCAGATCGACCAGCTTGCCGTCCGGCGCAAAGCGGATGCGCGCGGGATCGGACGACGCCATCGCGATCAGCGTGCGGGTCTGCGTTGCAGTCCAGAAAAACGCCGCACAGCCGCTTTGCGGCAATTCCTGCTTCGGGATCGCGCCAATCGGCAGGCCATCGACGGAACGCGCCAGAGGCCTGGGCGGTTCCTCCGCCGCAGTGAGCACGGCCAAGGCCAAGGGTAGGATAACCAGTCTCATGAGCCGATCGCTAGCATAATCACCAGCGCCGGGTAAGCCGCGAGTGCCATCAACGTGCCGAGCGGCAACCGATCATCACCGCGCACTTCCCGGCCCGCCAATATCCAGAACAGCGCGACGCCCAATCCGGCAAGCGCCGCCACAAACATGATCACCGGCAGCAGCGCCCAGCCTGTCCACAGCCCGATCGCGCCCAGGAGCTTGGGGTCGCCCCCGCCCAGCCCGTCACGCCCGCGCACCATCCGATAGCCCGCCCCGATCGCCCAGAGCGCGGCAAAGCCGCCCGCCCCGCCGATCAGCCGGTCGCTCATCCCTGGAGCGATCCCCAACAGCCCGGTGGTCAGCCCGCCAAGCGCAAGCGTAATCGTCAATTCGTCGGGTAACCAGAAGGCCCGCGCATCGACCGCTCCCAGTGCGAGGAGAAGCCAGCCGAACACCACTGCCGCCGCCGCTTCGCCGCCGGACAACGTCATCGCGGCACTCACACCGATCATCACCGCGACTGCCTCGATCCACCAGTGGGTCGGGTCAATCGGCGCGCGGCACGTCCAGCACTTGCCGCCGCTGGCCAGCGCGCTGACCAGCGGCACCAGCTCGTGCGCGCGCAATGCCCGACCGCACCCATCGCACGCCGATCGACCGCGTATCACCGACCGCCCCTCCGGCCAGCGGATGACGAGCGCGGCAATAAAGCTCCCGAACACGGCCCCCAGCGCGCCGAGCAGCATTACCCGCACCCAATCGGGCATGACCGCAAGCGCCATCGCAACATCGTCCATCGGCGCGCCAATAGGCTATTTGTAATCCGCTGGCCACGGGCCTAAATCGCGCGCATCGCCGTCTTACGCTGGAGCCGTCCTCATGAGCACCGATCCCGTCGTCATCGTCTCTTACGCCCGCACACCGATGGGTAGTTTTCAGGGGTCACTCGCAGGCGCCTCGGCGACCGATCTGGGTGCCGCCGCCGTTGGCAGCGCCGTTGAGCGCGCCGGATTGTCGGGGGAGGCGATTGAGCGCATCTATATGGGCTGTGTGCTTCCGGCCGGGCTGGGCCAGGCACCGGCGCGACAGGCCGCACTGAAAGCGGGCCTTCCCGACCATATCGAAGCGACGACCGTCAACAAGATGTGTGGTAGCGGCATGCAAGCGGCGATCATGGCGTCCGACGCGCTGGCGGCGGGCTCGGTCGATCTGCTGATCGCCGGCGGCATGGAGAGCATGACCAACGCCCCGTATCTGTCGATGCGCCACCGCAGCGGCGCGCGGATCGGCCATGACGTGCTGAAAGACCACATGTATCTAGACGGGTTGGAGGATGCCTATGAACCTGGCAAGCTGATGGGCAATTTTGCCGAGGATACCGCCGCCGATTATCAATTCACCCGCGCGCAGCAGGATGAATATGCCATTGCCTCGCTCACCCGCGCCAAGGTCGCTCAGGACAGCGGCGCGTTCGACCGCGAGATCACGCCGGTTGAGATCACCGCTCGCAAGGGCACCGAAACCGTCACCAAGGACGAACAGCCGCTGAAAGGCGATCCGGCGAAAATCCCGACGCTCAAGCCCGCATTTTCAAAGGATGGCACGGTGACCGCCGCGAATGCCTCCTCGATTTCGGATGGCGCGGCCGCTTTGGTGATGACGCGGGCGTCGGTGGCGGAGCGCCTCGGGCTGAGCCCGATAGCACGCATCGTCGCCACCGCAGCGCATGCCCATGCTCCCTCGCTGTTCACCACCGCCCCTGTCTTTGCGATGCGCAAAGCGATGGACAAGGCGGGCTGGTCGGCGGGCGACATCGACTTGTTCGAGGTCAACGAAGCCTTTGCCGTGGTCGCGATGATCGCGATGCGCGACCTTGGGTTGAGCCATGACGTGGTCAACATCCATGGCGGCGCTTGCGCGCTCGGCCACCCGATTGGTGCAAGTGGCGCGCGGATCATGGCGACGCTGATCTCCGCCCTGCAAACGACCGGCGGCAAGCGCGGGATGGCAAGCCTGTGTATCGGCGGTGGGGAAGCAACTGCGGTGGCGGTAGAGATGATGGGTTAGAGTTATACTTTTGCTGCTAAATTGTCGGCAACTTATCGCCAATGCGACCATATAGCATTGTGACGGATCTGCTCAGTCGAGAAGCTTTAATCGCTTGGTGACGTAGCTCAGCTATAGACATCGGCTCCCGACTGAACTTTATCCCGTCACCGTCAGCTACATAATCCTCAAATTTGATATGCGCTTCGGCGCCATGGTGAGAGAGAACCGTCATACGCCCATGCGCCAGAATATCGCGTATGGTAAGACCTGCTCGGAACCTTCTAATAACGGAAATCAATAAAGTGCGCCACGGATGGCAAGGCCCTTCGAGTTCGCAAATATTTTCCAAAAACTTCAGTCGATCAGGCCTTCTCGAAGGGAATTTAGGTCTGATTTCAACCTAGGCCGCATCTCTAGAGCAGCGGATAGCGAACTCCGTGAGCGTTATTTCAATCGTCCCAAAGGCAGCAATGAATGCTCCTCGGAGGAGCAGCACTTCGAGCAAGTGCTCATCACGCGTCCAAGGGCTTATTTCTGGGCGAAGCGGCGATAAATTCCCCTGCACCGTCAATCTCACATCTGATTTTTCAGAGGAAACTTAAAGGCACCCCCTACCGCAGCGCCCCCGCCACCAGCTTGTGCAGTTTCGAATGCAGCGCATCGTTCGCGGCGAGGAACTCGTTGCGCTCCATCATCTTGTCGCCGCCGCGATAATCGGTGATGTAGCCGCCCGCTTCCTTGACCAGCAGGATTCCCGCCGCCACGTCCCAGCGCGCCAGCCCCGATTCCCAAAATCCGTCGAAGCGCCCTGCCGCGACCCAGGCAAGGTCGAGCGCCGCCGATCCCAGCCGTCGGATCCCCGCCACGCCGGGGGCAACCGCACCGAAAATGCGGCTCCACTCGGCAAAATCGCCATGGCCGAGGAACGGAATGCCGGTCGCGATCAGCGCCTCTGAAAGGTCGTTGCGCGCAGAAACCCGCAGGCGTTGATCGGTGAGCCACGCACCACGCCCTTTTTCCGCCCAAAAGCTCTCATCGGTCAGCGGCTGATAAACGAGAGCCGCCATTGTCTCCCACTTGCCACCGGGGCGCGGCTCCTCCGCCGCAATCGAAATCGCAAAATGCGGGATGCCGTGGAGGAAATTGGTGGTGCCGTCCAATGGATCGACGACAAAACGCGGCTTGTCGGGATTGCCCGCGACATCGCCGCGCTCCTCCATCACAAACGCCCAGTCGGGGCGCGCGTGGCTGAGTTCTTCATAAATCGTCTGCTCGGCGCGCTTGTCAGCCATCGAGACGAAATCGGCCGGCCCCTTGCGGCTGACTTGCAGCAATTGCACTTCGTTAAAGTCGCGCCGCAGCCGGGGCGCTGCCTTGCGCGCGGCGCGGTCCATTACGGTGATCAGGCCAGAGTGGGAAACCATGTCAGTTACTCGTTACGATGCGCCATGGACACAGCCCATGGCCTCGGCCTCAATCCGCCCGCCGCACATAGGTCTGTTCGTAAACGTCGACCACAATCCGCGTGCCTGCGCCGATATGCGGCGGCACCATCACGCGCACGCCGTTATCGAGCACCGCAGGCTTATAGCTTGACGACGCCGTCTGCCCCTTCACCACCGCGTCCGCTTCCACAATCATCGCCTCGATCGTGTCGGGAAGCTGCACGCTGATCGCTTCCTCGTCGTAAAGCTCCATCACCACGTCCATGCCATCTTGCAGGAACGCGGCCGCATCGCCGAGCAGGTCGCGGGGCAGCGTGGTCTGCTCATAGGTTTCCTTGTCCATGAAAACGAGCATGTCGCCCTCTGGGTACAGGAATTGAAAATCCTTGGTGTCGAGCCGCACGCGTTCAACCGTTTCGGCCGAGCGGAACCGGACGTTATTCTTGCGACCATCTCGCAGGTTCTTCATCTCGACCTGCATATAGGCACCGCCCTTACCGGGCTGGGTGTGCTGGATTTTCACCGCACGCCAGATGCCGCCTTCATATTCAATGATGTTGCCGGGACGAATGTCTACGCCGCTGATTTTCATGGGATGCCTGCATTGGTTGAAAGAGCGAAGGACAAGCGCCTTAGCTGCCCTTGCCCCTTCGGGCAAGCGCCGCCCCGGTTAAGCAAGCACCGCCGCAAACGCCGCGATGGCCGCTGCCTCGTCGCCCTGCCACACCGCGCCCGACACCGCGAGGAAATCGGCGCCTGCCGCCACCAGCGGTGCAGCGTTCGCAGGCGTAATGCCCCCAATCGCGACACAGGGCAGCTCGAACAGCGTTGACCACCAGCTCAGCAGCACCGGATCGGCTTGATGCTCAACTACCTTGGTCGTGGTCGGGTAAAACGCGCCGAACGCGACATAATCGGCGCCGGCCTCCCCCGCTTCCATCGCAAGATGGCGGCTGGCGTGGCAGGTAACACCGATCTGCACCGATGGGCCAAGCACTGCCCGCGCCTCCCGCGCGTCACCATCGCTCTGGCCCAGATGCACGCCGTCCGCCCCCAGCCGCTTGGCGAGTGCCACGCTGTCGTTCACGATGAACGCCACATCGGCATTGGCGCAAATCCGCTGCAACGGATCGGCGAGCCGCGCGGCCTCATGCTGGTCAACGCCCTTTACCCGAAACTGAAACGCCGCGACGGGCCCCGCCGCCAACGCGCGCCGCAGCCGGTCGGGAAACGCCCCCGCAACATCGAGCGGCGAGATCAGGTAAAGCTGGCACGGTGGCCGACGATCATCGCGCACAAATTGGGCGGCGAAATCTGGGGAAAGCGGGCCGAGCGGGTCGCCAAGCGGGTGGTGGTCGTCGATCATCGCCGCTGCTTATCGCGCCCCATCGCCCGACGCCAGCGGGTCGCCGGCCGGCATCAGATCAAAGTGCAGCACGTCACGCCCCGTCCCCAATTTGGTGTAGAGCGCCACCGCCGCTTCGTCTTCGGGGTCAGCCTGCACATAGACTATCGTGGCCTGCCGTGCCGAGGCGATGCGATGCAGCGCGGCGATCAGCGCGGTGGCGATGCCACGACGGCGATGGCTTTCCACCACGGCCAGATCATAGAGATACAGTTCGCTATGCGCGCGTTCGGGCTTGGGCAGAGCATAGGCGGTCAGCCCGCCGACCACCTGCTCCGCCGCGAGCGCCACCACCGCGACAAACCCGTCATTCGCGAGCAAATCGGCCAGATAGGTGTCGCTCGGCAGTGCCTCGACGTAGTGTTGCGGATCCTCAAAAGCATCTGCAAAACACGCCATCAGCGCGCGCAACAACACCCCATCGCCCGCGCCCAGCCGATGGATCGGGGCGTCCTCGCTCACGCCGCTTCGCCGCCACCGACCACGGCCAGCAGAAATCCGTCCCATTTCTTGGCGCCGACGGTCTGCACCGCAGTTGCGCTCAGCCGGGGCTCGGTTCCGATGTAATCGAACAGCGCGCGCGTGCCGATAACCCGCGGGTCAGGGTCGACGGGGTCGATCACCGCACCTTCGCGCACGACATTGTCGACAACAATCACGCTGCCCGACCGGGTCAGCCCCGCCAGCACCGCCCCAACATAGGCTGCGCCATTTTCCTTGTCCGCGTCGATGAACACGAGGTCGAAGGGCGCCTCGCCGTCCGCGCGCATCTTCGCGAGGGTGGAGAGCGCTGGCCCAATGCGGACATCGACCAGGGCATTCACGCCCGCCCGCGCGAGATTCTCACGCGCGACGTCGGCATGATGCCGCTCCAGCTCCAGCGTCACCAAATGCCCGTCGCTCGGCAGCGCGCGAGCAAGCCAGATCGTCGAATAGCCACCCAGCGTGCCAATCTCCAAAATGCGGCGTGCGCCCGCCATGCGGGCAAACAGGTGCAGCATCTTGCCCTGTGCTGGCGACACGTCGATCGGGGGCAGTCCGGCTTGCGCGTTGGCGGCAAGCGCTGCGGAAAGCGCGGCATCGGCGGCAAGCAGCTTGTCGCCGATGTAATCGTCCACCCCCGCCCAGTCGCTCATCCTTTGCTCCGCTCAGAAATGCGCCAGAAATCCGCCGTCGACGGTAATCGTCTGCCCGGTGATGTACGAAGCTGCGTCAGACGCCAAGAACACTGCGGCGCCCGCAATCTCCTCGGGCCGGCCCCAGCGCCCGAGCGATGTCCGTCGCGCGAGCATGTCGCCAATGGCCGGGTCAGCGACCATCCCGGCATTCGCCTCGGTCGCAAAAAAACCCGGTGCAATCGCGTTGACGGTGATCCCGTCCGGGCCAAAGTCGGCTGCCAAGGCGCGCGTGAGTGCTGCTAGCCCGCCCTTGGTCATGGTGTACACCGCCGAACCGCTGTTCGCGATCGGGCCGGCGATCGATGTGATGTTGATGATCCGGCCGCATCCCGCCCCCTTGGCGCGCCCCGCCATTCCCCGGGCAGCGGCGCGCGCCAGCATCAGCGGCGCGACGAGATTGGTGTCGGTAAGCGCCCGCACCCCAACCAGATCGAACGCGTCGAGCGGCTGGCGGCCGCGCTGGCCGACATTGTTGACGAGGATGTCCAGTCCATGCTGCGCAGCAATTGCCGCAACATTTTCTTCAGCATCGGTCGCGGCAACGTCAAATGCGGCAGTTGCCACCTCGCCGTCGATCAGCGTCGCTGCTGCCAAAAGACGGGCTTCGTCGCGCCCGTTGAGGATCACCCGCGCCCCCGCCCGAGCCAGCGCGCGCGCGATTTCAAACCCCAAGCCCCGCGCCGCGCCGGTTACCAGCGCGACGCGCCCCGAAAGGTCGAACGGGTTCAGGCTTCCTCGCCCTTGTAAATCGCGACGAGCTTGTCGAGCATCGCGAGCGCCTCGTCGCGCGGGCGTTGAAACGTGTTGCGGCCGATGATCGAGCCATTGCCGCCGCCGTCGCGAATGTCGCGCGCGTCCTGATACACCGCATCCGCCCCTTTGGCCGCACCGCCCGAAAAAACCACGATCCGCCGCCCGGCAAAGCAGGATTGCACGACATGCGCAACGCGCTTGGCCTGAGTCGATCCGTCGAAACCCTCATACGCCTTGGCAGCATCTTCCTGCTCGATATGGTCGGTCGGCAGCTTAACCTTGATGATGTGTGCGCCGAGAAGAGCCGCCATGTGCGCGGCATAAGCGCCGACATCGAGCGCAAGTTCGCCCTTTTTCGACAGCTTGCCGCCGCGCGGATACGACCAGATGACCGTCGCAATTCCGACCGACTTCGCCTCTGCCGACATTTGCTGGATTTCCTCCATCATGTCGAACACATCATCGGCGCCGGGATAAATGGTGAAGCCAATCGCCGAGCAACCGAGCCGCAGCGCGTCATCGACGCTGCCCGTCACGGCCTGATTAATGCCGGTGGCCCAGCTGTTCGACGAATTGACCTTCAGGATCGTGGGGATTTGCCCGGCAAAGGTCGCCGCCCCTGCCTCGATCATGCCGAGTGGCGCGGCATAGGCCGACAGCCCGGCGTCGATTGCCAGCTGAAAATGATAATGCGGGTCATAGGCGGGGGCGTTGACCGCAAACGAGCGCGCCGGACCATGTTCAAAACCCTGATCGACCGGCAGGATGATAAGCTTGCCGGTGCCGCCGAGCCGCCCCTGCATCAAAATGCGCGCCAGATTGGCCTTCACGCCGGGGTTGTCGGATTCGTAATTGGCGAGAATGGCTTTAACAGTCGGCGTCATTTGGGCTCCCCTGCGTTGATGCATACGAATGCTGACGCGCTGTTAGCGGGGGGCCCCGACCTTCGCAACCGCAGGAATGTTGTTCACCGCGAAAGCGCGGCG
>DHHS01000018.1:8617-10731 GCA_002403415.1 Sphingomonas sp. UBA4766
TTCACCGCGAAAGCGCGGCGACGCCGGGCAATTCCTTGCCCTCCATCCATTCCAGGAAAGCGCCGCCTGCGGTGGACACAAAGCTGAAACTGTC
The DNA here is from genome assembly GCA_002403415.1 of Sphingomonas sp. UBA4766. GTDB lineage: Bacteria > Pseudomonadota > Alphaproteobacteria > Sphingomonadales > Sphingomonadaceae > Sphingomonas. Next base: position 8,712 of record DHHS01000018.1, read on the forward strand.
GCTCGCGCCCGCTTGATTAAGCGCCGCCACCGTATCGCCGCCGCCAGCAACCGACACCAGCGACCCCTCGCTCGTCAGGGCTGCGGCGGTGCGCGCAAGTGCCACCGTGGCCGCATCAAACGGCAGCGTCTCAAACGCGCCGAGCGGACCATTCCACACAAGCGTGCGACAGGTTTTGAGCACGTCGGCCAGCGCTTCGACTGCAGCCGGGCCGATATCAAGGATCATCTCGTCCGCGCCAACCTCATGCACGTTGCAGGTACGCAACGATGGCGGATTCGCGGCAAACTCCTTTGCCACAACAACATCATAGGGCAGATGGATGGTGCAGTTCGCGGCTTCGGCAGCGGTGAAAATGGCGTCGGCCGTGCCCGTCAGTTCGTGCTCGCACAACGACTTGCCCACGGCCACTCCGCGCGCGGCGAGGAACGTATTCGCCATCCCGCCGCCAATGATCAGGTGGTCAACGCGCGCGACCAGATGGCGCAGCACGTCGAGCTTGGTCGAAACCTTGGCCCCGCCCACAACCGCTGCCACCGGATGCGCCGGATTGCCCAGCGCCTTGTCGAGCGCGTCGAGCTCGGCCTCCATTGCCCGGCCTGCAAAGGCGGGTAATACATGCGCGAGCCCCTCGGTCGAGGCGTGCGCGCGGTGCGCGGCCGAAAACGCATCATTCACATACAGATCGCCAAGTGCGGCAAACCGCGCGACGGTTGTCGGATCATTGCGTTCCTCTCCACCGAAAAAGCGGGTGTTTTCAAGAATGGCAACGTCACCGGGCTGTAAAGCGGCGACGGCGGCGGCATCCCCCTCCCAATCGACATACTGCACCGAGCGGCCGAGCACGGCGGCATAGGGCGTCGCCAATTGGGCAAGCGACAAGTCAGCCGACGGCAGTTTCGGTCGCCCGAAATGCGCAAGGATCAGCACAATCGCACCCCGGTCCGCCAGCTCCGCCACCGTCGGCACGGTTGCGCGCAGGCGGGTGTCGTCGCTCACCCGCCCATCGACCATCGGCACGTTCAAATCCTCGCGCAACAGCACGCGCTTGCCCGCGATATCACCCATATCGTCGAGTGTCTTGAAGCTCCGCATTGCCCGCCGCCTGTTGCTTAGAGGAACGCCGCCATTGCCCGCGCGGTATCGACCATGCGGTTGGAAAAGCCCCATTCATTGTCGTACCAGCTGACCACGCGCACCAGCTTGCCGTCGATGACCGCCGTCTCCAGACTGTCGATGGTCGAGGAAGCGGCATTGTGCATCAGGTCGATGGAGACCAGCGGCTCCTCGCTATAGTCGAGGATGCCGACGAGCGCACCGCTTTCCGACGCGGCCTTCAGGATCGCGTTGATTTCGTCACGGGTTACGTCGCGCTTCGGCGTGAAGGTCAGATCGACAAGGCTCACGTCGGGCACCGGCACCCGGATGGCTGATCCGTCCAGCTTGCCCTTCAATTCGGGCAGCACTTCGCCGACCGCCCGCGCCGCCCCCGTCGTCGTCGGGATGATCGACATGGCGGCCGCGCGCGCCCGGCGCGGATCGCTATGCACCTGATCGAGGATTTTCTGGTCATTGGTATAGGCGTGCACGGTAGTCATCAGCCCGCGCTCAATGCCGACTGCGTCGTTCAGCACCTTGGCCACCGGTGCCAGGCAGTTGGTGGTGCACGATGCGTTGGAGACGATCACATGATCGGCGCTGATCTTGTCATGGTTGACGCCGTATACGACAGTCAGGTCGACGCCCTTGCCCGGTGCCGAAATCAGCACTTTCTTGGCACCTGCGTCGAGATGCTTCTGGCAGCTCGCACGGTCGGTGAAAAAGCCGGTGCATTCAAGCACGAGGTCAACGCCCAGTTCGCGGTGCGGCAGGTTGGCGGGATCGCGCTCGGCGGTGACGCGGACGCGCTTACCGTTGATGACAATGTCATTGCCATCGGCGACCACGGTGCCGGGATATTTGCCGTGGACGCTGTCGCGGCTGAACAGCCAGGCATTGGCGCTTGCGTCCGCCAGGTCGT
>DHHS01000008.1 GCA_002403415.1 Sphingomonas sp. UBA4766
CGAGATTCGAACCCTCGGCCCCAACCTTGGCGATCAGCTCCCGCGCATTTAGCGGACGTTGACCGGCGTTACGAAAACCGCGCAAAACAACAAAGGTTCAATAGCTTATTTTACACCCCGGGTCGCAAGCACTGTTCTGCGATTTCCGGCGGCTGGCCATCAACGGTGTTCTCCTGCTTCCCCGGCCGTGCCGCACCGGCGTCGGGAAGCAGAAGGCAGGCGCGCCGTCTGCCGCCGCCCCCCCCACAGAAAGCTTCAGCGGAAAGACCCGTGAGTTCGGGACCGAATCTATGACCCGATTGACCAAGCATACGGTCGACGCACATGAACCGCGTCATCACCGCGACACCGACCGGTGGGATAATGAATGGCGTGGAGACCATCGACCAAGCGCCGACTTTGGCAATGTTGCGGGTGGTCACCAAAGTTTTCGAACCACGGCCTTTGGCTTGCTGCACAAGATTGGTCATCCGTGCATCTGCGATGGCAATCTCGATGGGCGGGTCAGTCGCCGCAGTCATCCTCAGGATCATCGTCACTCATTTCACGAACGTCACGCCGCGTGCTTTCAGTTTATCAGGCTGATACGCAGATCGTTGACATTGGTGCAGGTCGGGCCCGTGACCAGCAGGTCACCGATTGCCACGAACGCGCTACCGCTGTCGCCCCGCGCGAGCATGTCGCGCGGGGCGCAGCCAACCGATCCGAGGCGGTCAAGCGTGTCGGGACCAACAAAGGCACCCGCTGCCGTCATGCGCCCGTCAATCCCGTCGCTGTCGGCGGCAAGCGTATGGACCGCCGGATGCCCATCCAGCGCGATCGCATGGGCGAGGGAATAGCAGGTGTTACGACCGCCTTTTCCCGCACTCTTTGGAACGCTGACAGTGGTTTCGCCGCCCGACAGGAGCGCGATTGGCGTGCCCTGTTCGGCGAGCGCGCGGGCGTGAAGGGCATGCGCCTGCCCCAGCATCGCGGCATCTCCCTCGATCGCATCGCCTAAGATATGTGGGGCATAGCCAAGCTGATGCGCAGCGCGTGCCATCGCGGCAAGCGCGTCTCCGGCGGTCGCGCACAGCCGAATCTGGGCCGCTACGTTATGAACGAATGGTGCGATGGGCGTCAGGTCAGTCGGCAGATCCAGCCCATAGCGAGCCACCACCGCCGCGATGGGAATCGGGCTACGCGGCGCAAGCGTTGGGCCAGAGGCAATGGCCGTCCAATCGTCCCCGGGAATGTCAGAGATGACATAGGTGAACACGCGCGCAGGGCTGGCAGCAGCGGCCAGCCCACCGCCCTTGATCCGCGACAATGCAGCCCGCACGGCGTTGATCTCGGCGATGGTTGCGCCCGCCGCCAACAGGCTGCGGGTAATGCGCTGCTTGTCGGCGAGCGTGATGCCGGCCCTGGGCGCAGCCATGAGTGCCGATCCCCCGCCGGATACCAGCGCGAGCAACCGGTCATCGGGGCCAAGGCGTGCCGCCAGCGCGAGTGCTGCTTCACCGGCTGCCAGGCTTGCCTGGTCCGGCACCGGATGCCCCGCCACGATGACGTCGGTACCAGGCGGCGGTGCCCATCCCGGCGGCATGTGCCCCGCCGGGATAACGACCAGCCCCTCATCGATCTTGAGCGTGGCCAAGGCGACGCGGGCCATCGCACCTGCCGCTTTCCCAACCGCAATCATCGCGGTGCGGCCAGGCCATGGCGTCAGGTCCAGATGGGGCGGCAGACAGCGATCGGCCTGAACGGCCGCGACGCCGACACCGAACAAGTGTCGCAGCCGTTCCCGCATGTCCATGCCGATCACCCGTCAATGCGGGCGATGTCGAGCCGGGGCAGCAGCACGTGAATGATTGCAAGCGCAATCAAATACATCGACCCGATGGCGAGGAAGATGGGCGCGTAGCTGCCCACATTGTCGAGCACATAGCCCGCATATTTGCTCATCGCCATGCCGCCCACGGCACCGGCCATACCGCCAATGCCCACGACCGAGCCAACGGCGCGCCGCGGCATCACATCAGATGCCAGTGTGAACAGATTGGCGGACCACCCTTGATGCGCGGCCGCCGCAAGGCCGATAATGGCAACCGCGACTCCCAGATTTTCGGCATAGATTGCCGCGCTGACCGGCAATACGCACACGGCGCACACAAGCATCGCCGTCTTGCGGCCCGCGTTGATCGTCCAGCCGCGCTTGATGAGATGCGACGACAGCCACCCGCCGCCGATACTGCCGACGTCTGCGACCACATAGATTGCCACCAGCGCCGGGCCGAACGTCTTCAGATCCAGCCCGTAATTCTTCCCAAAGAAATCGGGCAGCCAGAACAGGAAAAACCACCAGATCGGGTCGGTCAGAAACTTCGCAATCGCAAATGCCCAAGTTTGGCGATAACGCAACAGCGAGCGCCACGCGATCGGCTCGGTCTGTTCGGGCGGGTCGCTGCGGATGTGCGCGAGTTCGGCGTCGGAAACCCGCGCATTCCCGTCGGGAGCGCGATAGACGAGCAACCAAATCGCGACCCAGATGATGCCGACCGCGCCGGTAATCAGAAACGCCGACTGCCACCCCCAAGCCAGCACCAGCGGCGGCACCATCAACGGTGTCGCAATCGCGCCGATGTTGGACCCCGAATTGAAGATCCCGGTGGCCAGCGCGCGCTCGCGCTTGGGGAACCAGTCGGCGGTTGCCTTGATCGCGGCAGGGAAGTTGCCTGCCTCGCCCAGCCCCAGGCCAAAGCGGGCAGCGGCAAAGGTCGCCACGCTCGAAGCCGCAGCATGCGCCATACCGAACGCCGACCAGACCACAACCGCAATCGCATAGCCCCATCGCACGCCCACGCGGTCAATCACCCGTCCCGCAATCAGCAGCCCCAGGGCATAAGCCGTCTGAAAAGCAAAGACGATGTCGGCATAGTCCGTTTCACTCCAGCCAAATTCGGCCGACAATGTCGGCTTCAGGATTCCGATAACTTGACGGTCGATGTAATTGATCGTCGTTGCGAAAAACAACAGCGCACAAATCGTCCAGCGGTGGCGCGTCATCGCGCCCGCCGCCGCCGCCTGATTGGTCGAATTTATCGTTGCCACCTCAGAAATTCACAACCGCGCCAATTTGGAATGTCCTGCCATAATTTGATGTCCGATTGACGAGGCCTGCACCGTCGATCCCCCGGTAAAAGCGAAAATCGACCTGGTTGGTCAGGTTGACGATATCCGCATAGATTTGGACCGATTTTGTCACGTTGAACCGGCCATTGATGTCAATCGTATAGAATGGCGCGCGGATGACATCGAATTCGGCATTGGTTGAATCAACCCCCTCCACCCGGTCTCCGACATAAGTGAGCGAGGCGCGAAACGTCGCGCGGCGGTCTTCATAACCAGCCGACAGGTTACCGACGATTGCCGCCTGATCCTCCAGGCGAAGCGGGGCATTGTTACGAACGAATTGCGAGCGCGCCTCCCCATCGATCAGCGTCAGGTTACCGCTGGCGAAAAAGCCGTTCAGCGGTCCGGAGAACAAATGGCTGAAACCAAGTTCAACCCCCAGCAATCGCCCGCTGCCGCCATTGCCGACTGTATCGGCCTGCGAAAACCCGATCCCCGTGGCGGTATTGAGCGGCGCCAGCCCGGCGAGCGCGACATCATTCCCGCGAAACACGGTCGAGATGAACGGGTTGTTCAATGCCTTGTAGAAGCCCGCAACCGTAAAGGAGGTCCGCGATGTCGGATACCAGCCCAGCGTTGCGTCAATCTGATTGGCGGTCAAGTTCGACAACAACGGGTTGCCACCGTCCAGCTCGCGATTGGTGGTCACGATCTGGCCTGCCTGTGTCACCTGAACGGTGTCGATCGATTGAAAATTGCGGGCATCCTCAAATGTCGGGCGCACTTGTGCCCGGCTGTAGCTCAGGCGCCCCACGATCGTGCGGCTGATGTCGGCGCGCAAGTGGATCGAGGGGAAGAAATCGGTATATTCGCGCGTCACCGATTGTGGGGCTGTCCCGCCAAGCGGCGGTAGTTCGACCCCGTCGCGCTCGATGAGCTCAACTACCAATCCGGCAGCGGTGAAACGGGTGCGCTCGACCCGGACACCGCCGATCAGCGTTACCGCCGGGGAGAAATCGACCTGACCCTGCACATAGCCGGCAAGCGTTTGCTCCCGAAAATCAAAGTCGCGGCGGGTTCCGGTGGGTAGCAACCCGAACAGTGCGGCGGTTGCCTCTGTTGCGGTGCGCGTCGCACCTGGATCGGGGAACAGGAAAAATCCCGAAAAAGTGGTATTGGCCGGTCGCGTGGGTGGCAATTGCTCAAGCGATACCGGCAGCCCGGCCGCAACAGTGCGGGGACGGTTGGTGCCGCTGGTCGGGTTGACGGTCAATTCGCCGCGCCGGATGATCTTTTCCCGGTCGCGATATTTGGCGCCGACCTTCAACGAAGCTGCCCAACTGCCCACATTAAAATCAAATTTCAGGTTGCCATAACCGGCATAGATATCATCGGTGCGCGCTTCGTCGATAATCAGCACCTGATTGAACGCGAGTCCGGCCGGGCTCAGACTGCCGGCAAGCACGGCGACATCGGCATTTTCTTCGTTGAAGTTGACGCCGAGCGTCAAGTTATTGCCAGTGGCAAAGCGTGCGCGCAAAGCATTGGGCAGGGTAAATTCGCTCTTCGACACGTCCGCGCCATAGCTAAGCGTGAAATTGCCGAACTTGTTCTCACCGATAAAGTTGCCAGCGAACAGGCGGTCTTTGCTGTCCTGATAGAATAGCTGCTGCTCGAGCCGAGTTGTCGTATATCGGGCAAAGCCGGTGCGTGCTTCGGTGATGCGCACGGTTGACTGGCCGACTTCCCATTCATTCTGCCGCCGCAAATCGCGATCTTCGAGCTGGGCGCGAATGACCGATAGCGAGAAACGGTGATCGGCGCTCGGCCGCCAGTCGATCTGCGCAGTAGCGCCAATGCGTTCGCGATCATTGTTCTTCAACCGCTGGTCGACAATGCGCGGAACCAGCACTCGCGTCAGCCCCGCCGTGTTGGTCGGCAGCGCTCCGGTCGGTGATGCCGGGCTGACCGTCCCCGTCGGCGACACGAATACGGTGGTTGGGGTGACGCCGCGAATTTCCTCACTCTGAATGAAACGCCGTGAATAGGTTCCGGCAAGCGCGATACCGATAGTGTCATTGGCCAATCGCGTGGTGAAATCCCCGCCGAACTTTGGGCTGATCGTGTTTGAATATTCGGCAAGGCCACCCTCGGCGCGAAGGCGGGCGGTCGTGCCGCGCCGATCAAACGCAGACAAGGTCCGCAGATTGACTTGCGCGCCAAGCGAGTCCTGATCGGTATCGGGGGTCAGCGTCTTGGCAACGGTAATGCCGCTCAACAAATCCGACGAAATCACGTCAAGCGACACGGAACGGGCACCATCGGGATCGGAAGATCCGATCTGGGCACCATTGACGACGACCTGATTGAAATTGCTGTTGAGGCCGCGGACCTGAATTGTTCGCCCCTCGCCTTCGACGCGCTGAATCGTCACACCGGCCAAGCGTTGCAGCGATTCAGCGATATTCTGATCGGCAAACTGCCCGGCTTCATCCGCAGTAATGGTCGAAATGACCGTGTTCGATTCGCGTTCAATCGCAACCGCACCCTGCAGCGACCGGCGCACGCCGGTGACGATGACCTCGGTTTCTTCGTCGCCCGTCGCCTTTGCGGGTGCGGCCGGGTCTTGCGGCGGCGGCGAAGGCTGTCGCTGTGCCTGGGCAATGCTGGCCGACGCCAGGGCTGACAGGCTCACTCCAAATGTAACAAAGCGGTTCATGATCATCTCCCCACAGACGTCGATGCGCCCTTACCATCCGTCCATATCTGGTCTGGCCAATTTGTCAAATCTGGTCTAGGCAATCACCGAGGGGATGCCCATGAACATTATCAGTCGCTCGTTGATTGCCATCGCACTGGCACTTGTCGCCGCGCTCGTCCCGGCCACGGCTATGGCCCAGCCGGTCTGTGACGTGCGTGCCAGCGGTGCGCGCCCTGACGATGATGTTCCCGATACTGCCGCCGTTCAGCGCGCCATCGATGCGTGTCGCGATCGCGGCGGTCGCGTCGTCGTGCCGCGGGGGCGTTGGATTGTGGGGCAGCTGACACTGGGGTCCACAATGGAATTCCATCTCGCGCCGGGCGCGGTGCTGGTTGCCTCGACTCGGCTTGAGGATTTCCCCGTGGTTGACGCGATTGGCCCGGGCAGTGGCCACCGACCGTTCATTATCGCGCCAGGCGTCCGTGATCTATCCATCAGCGGCACGGGCACGATCGACGGCTCCGGCGCAAGCTATTGGGGCAAGGAAGACCGCGACCGCATTCGCTTTGGCCTGATCGTCCAAGCCTGTCAGAACGTCAAAATTCGCGACATCACCGTGCGGGACACGCCGATGTTCCTGATGGGGGTTATGGATTGCGACAATGTGGTGGTGGATGGCGTCACACTGACCGCCCCCCCGACAAGCCCGAACACCGATGGTCTCCAGATCATCGATTCGGTCGATGTCCGGGTCTCGAACTGCCTGATCGCCGTTGGCGATGATGGGATTGTCCCTAAAATGCGCCGCCGCATGATCGAACGGCTGCAGGTAACCAACTGCCACATCATGTCCGACGATGGCGCGATCAAATTTGGCACCCGGTCGAATTCGGGCATGCGCGACAGCCTGTTTTCGAACATCACCATCACGCAGTCGCGCTATGGTATCGCGTTGTTCATGATTCATGGCGGCGTTTATGAAAACATCCGCTTCGACAATATCCGCATTGCGACCGGCGGGCGGCATCCGCGCCATTATCCGATCTTCATCGACGTTGATGACCGGGCCGATGCCCCCGATCAACAAGGCGCGCAGCGTCGCCCGGTAGGGCGCGTCCACGGCATCACCTTTGACGGAATCGACATCACCACCGCCGGCAACATCGTGATTGGCGGACACCCGAAGTCACCGATCACCGATCTTACGTTGACCAATATCCGCATGCGAGTGGTGGATGCGCAAAATCTTCGGCAGCTTGCGGGCAAGCCGCTTGGCAACCGCACCTATCGACCCGTGCCGGGATCGCCGGATTATACCGGCGTGAGTGCGCAGATCGTGCTTGGCAATGTCGAAGGCGCGATGCTGCGCGGTGTCGATGTGCAGGCGGTGACGCCCAACGATGCTCGGCCGGCGCTGGCGATGCCGGATTCGCGAGACATTCGCCTCGACGGCACGCACCCGTGATGCTTAGCCGCCGTGCGCTCATCGGGTCGGCATTGGCCAGTGTTGCCGCACCCGTCATGGGGCAGGGGATAGTGGCCACGCGCGACGCCCGGGGGCGGCTCCGCTTTCCGCCCGCCTCGCCGCCGCCGGTTGATTTTCGCGCGCTGATCGATCGTCCGGTGGTCATTCGCGGCGTCGAGCTGTGGTTGACGCAGCCGGGCCAAACCCCGTTGATCCGCGTCATTGACCAGGACGGCGCAACCGGGGTGGTGCGCGGATCGACCAAGGCCGATGGCACGGTTGAGTTGTTCAAGAAATTCGCGGTGCCGCGCTTTGTTGGTCGGGATGCGCGCGATGTCTTTGATCTGGTCCGCCGCGCCGCGCGGGAGGATTATGAATATGCCGGGCTGCCCTATTGGAGTGCGCTTGGTCAGGTGGAAGTCGCGATCTGGGACTTGCTGGGCCAGGTGGCGGGAATGCGCTGCGCGGCGATGATTGGCCCTGTACTGCGCGGGACGATTCCGATCTATATGTCCTCGAACCGGCGCGACCCCGATGTTGCGGGCGAAATCGCCCATTTGCAGGCCCGTGTTGCGGAGACGGGCGCGCGCGCGGTCAAGGTCAAGATCGGTCGTCGCATGGGCTATAACACCGACGTGGCCGCCGGTCGGACGGCGGCGTTGATCGCGGGCGTTCGCCGCACCTTTGGGGATGCCATGACGATCTATGCCGATGCCAATGGCGCCTATGACAGCGTGATGGGGCTCGAAATTGCCGCGATGCTGGAGGATCACGGCGTGGCGATGCTGGAGGAGCCCTGCCCATTTGAGGATTTCGAGATGACCGCCCAACTGACGGCCCGGATCCGGCGTCGCCGCTATCGGCTGAAGGTGGGCGGCGGCGAAAATGACTATGCGCTCGAACGGTGGCGGTGGTTGACGGGCCACCGCGCGCTCGATGTTATTCAGCCCGACCCGATGTATGCGGGCGGCGTTGCGCGCAATCTGGCGATCATGGCGATGGGACGCGCGGCGGGGCTTGCCTATAATCCCCATTTTCCCCGCAATGGTGCCGATACGGCTCCCATGCTTCATCTGTGCGCAACGGCGCCGAAGCTATGGGGTTATCAGGAATATCGCTCGCGCGAGGATGTGCTCGATTTCGCGCATACCCCGATGCTGGCGCCGCGCGACGGCGCGATATCGCTGCCGACCGGGCCGGGCTGGGGCATCGGCTATGACCCGTCGATCTGGCGCACGGCGGTGCGGATTTAGCGCGGGTTCAGGTTTCGGCAACAATCTGGCGGTGGCGCGCCTGATCGAGCGGGTAGTGCCAGATAAGCGCCGCCGAAATCGCAACGCCGAACAGCGGGATCAGCGCCATCACCGCTTTCAGCCCCAACAGCGTCATCGCGCTTTGCGGGACATTAGGCACATAGCCGATCAGCGTAAGCATCAGTCCGAGCAACGCCCCGTTCAGCCCAAGGGCCAGTTGTTTGGCAAAACTGGCAAAGCCGAATACCTTGGCATCGTGGCGCTGCCCCGTTTTCCAGGCGTTGTATTCAACCGTGTCGGGCAGCATCGCCCAAAACAACACCTGATAGGCGACATTGCCCGCCGAAATCGCACCAATCAAAAACGCGGCCACAACCGGATCGCGCGTCGGGATCAGGAAAAAGGCGGTGTAGGTGACAGCGCTGAGCGCATTGGCCAGCAACCAGCAGCGCCGCTTCGACGTCAGCCGCGCTAGCATCGCCCAGAGCGGCGCAAACGCCAGATTGACCACCAGCGCAAACGGCACCAGCGATGACACCAAATCGGGCCGGGCAAGGTAATAGGTCACATAATAGACCAGGCATTTGTTGGTCATCGTAAAGGCAAGGCTCGACACGATGATGCACGCAAATACGCGCAGCAACGGGCCATTTTCGCGCACCATCCGCCACGAGGCGCCCATATCCTCAACCGATCCGCGCAGCGAAAGGCCGCGCGGATTGGCCTCGGCAAGGCGGACGGGCTCATGGGTGCTCGCAAAGGTCAGCCAGAAGAACGGCAAGCTGACGATCCCCACCAATCCCGCGGCGATCACATAGGTGGTATTGCTCGCGCCGCCGCCCAATCCCTCAACCAGTCGGGGCATGGCAAAAGTGACCACCGCGCCGCCTGAAAAGGCAAAAACCATGCGCCAGCCGGCCATGCTTGATCGTTCATCGGGGTCCTGCGAAATCCGCGCCGACAACGAGCTATAGGGAATTGACACCACCGAATAGGCGGTTCGCAAAAACACCTGACTGACCAGTGCATAGAGAAACAGGCCGCCCTGATCCCAATTGGGCGTCAGAAACGCAACCATGAATGCGCCAACCAGCACCGGCGATGCAAAGATCAGATACGGGCGATATGATCCCCATCGGGTGCGGGTGCGGTCGGCAATTGCGCCGATCACGGTATCGGCAAAGCCATCCCACAAGCTGGCGATCAGAAACACCGTCCCCGCGAGCCGCGCATCCAGCCCCAGCACATCGGTGTAAAAAGGGAGCATCAGCAAGTTCAGCGCTTGCCAAAAGATGTTGAAGCCAAAATCGCCCGCTGCCCAGCCGAGCATGCGGCTACGCGTAAGCGGGCGCACCTCGCTCACTGGCCCGTCCATAGTCGCTTGACCGTCCATGCCCCCATTTTGGGCTCACGTGTGCGCGTGAACACGCCCTTCAAGTTATGGACCACGCGACGTCCGTGTTGCGCCGTGCGAAAATCGGCGAAATTCCAGACATGCCCCCCAATGACCGCCGGGTGCGCGGTGATCGCGCGCCAATAGGTTTCGATAAAGCGTGCCTGATATTCCTCGGTGAACAGCTGGTCATGGGTTGCATGTTCGCCGGCCAGCGCGTCGGCACCGAACTCAGCAACAAAAATCGGTTTGCCGTGTGCGGCCAGTTGGTCGAAATCCGCCACCAGCGCAGCGTGCGCGCGATCAAGCTGGGCGGGGTCGCTATACCAGCCATGATATCGGTTGATGGTGATGATATCCGCTTCGGAAAAAGCGGGGTCGTCATTGCCCGCATAGGCCACATTGGCGTGCGTCACCGGCCGCGTCGGGTCGAGGCGGCGGGCATGAGCGAACAGGTCGCGCCAATAGTCGGGCGAATGGGTGCGATACTCGGGCTCCGCAAGGTAACCGGGCTCATTGGCCAGCGACCAGGCGATCACGCAGGTGCGATTGCGATCGCGGGCGATCAATTGCTCGACGGCGGCCTTGTGATGGGCAAGCACAGCGGCGTTGACGCGCCGAAAATCGAGATTGACCGAAAATATCTCGTCGATCACCAGGATCCCGGCTTCGTCAGCCATGTCATAAAATTCTTCGGCATAGGGATAATGCGCAGTCCGCACCGAATTGGCCCCGGTCCATTTCAGAAGCCCGAAATCCTTGACCAGTTGCGGCAGATTGAGGCCCCGCCCGTGGATCGGCGAGTCTTCGTGCTTGCCGAACCCCTTTAGCACCAATGGCGCGCCGTTCAGCAGCAGCTGATCGCCAGCGACGCACACATCGCGCAGCCCGAGCCGCTGACTTACCTGGTCAAGGGTCGCGCCGCTTTGATCGATCAGCGCGATGGTCAGATCGTAAAGCGCCGGATCGTCGGGTGACCAGCAGCGCGCATCGGCTGGCGCCAGCACCAGGGTCGCCCTCCCCGCGGTAACATTGGCGCGCCCCTCAACCGGAGCGCCATGCCCGCTCAGCCGGGCAAGCACCATATGATCGTCAGGTGCCTCTACCACCAGCGCCATGTCGCGGCGTGTCGTGATCGCGCGATAGGACTGGATCGCGACGCGCGGCCGACGAACCAGATGAACGGGCCGGTTGATCCCGCCGAACGGAAAGAAATCGAATCGCACGGCCGGCAAATACTCGTCACGTGGGCGCCGTTCCTCGGCATAGGTTGCCTTGGTAATCCCCTGAGTCGGCCCATGGGCGGGCAGGATGTTGGTGACGCGCACGACCAGCCGCGCCCAGCCGCCACGCTGTGCCGTGTCGGTGATGTCGATGGTGAACGGCAACATCGCCGCCCCGCTTTCACCAATCAATTTACCATCGACCCAAATGCGCGCGTGATAATCTACCGATGCAAAACGCAGTTCGATCCGGTCGTCATGTTCCGCAGGCGGCACCATAATGCGCGTTTCAAACCATGCCGCGCCGACATAGTTCATAAATCCCGCTTCGCTGAGCTGCTCGTTCCAGCTCCCGGGCACGGCGATCAGGTGCGTGTCGTCATCGCCAATCCCGCGATGCCAGCCATCCACCTCGCCCACCTCACCCGGATCGAACCGAATGCGCCAAATGCCCGACAAGTCAGTCGCCTGGCGCCAAGCATTTGTCTGTGGCCGGATCATGCGCTGTTGGGTTCGGCAGGGATCAGGGCCATCGGCATGACGACGCGGGGGATGATCGCGCCCCGATTGCCCACCACAATCCCGGCTAGGCGGTTGCCGATTCTTGCTGCGGCCATCGGCGCGTGCCCGGCCAGCCGCGCGGCAAGATAGGCCGCGTTGAAAGAATCGCCCGCGCCGGTCGTGTCAACGGCTTGCCGCGGTTCGGTCGACACCATCTGATGCCCCGACGCCGTGGCGACAAGGCTACCCTTGGGGCCCAGCTTCACAGCCACCTCATTGACCCCCAATTGCAGCCAGCGATCGGCACACGCTCGTGCGTCGCGATCGCCAAACAAGGCGGCGTCGTCCTCCAGCGTGGGTAGCGCCATGGTGACCGAAGAGGCCAGCGCCTCAATCGCCCGCCGGGCGGTAACGCGGGCTGGCCAGCCTCTCGGCCGATAATTGGTGTCCAACACGACGTCACCGCCATTGGCGCGTACTGCCGTCGCCACCGCGCGAATCCGGTCGCGCTCTTGTTCAGTGTAGAGTGAAAGGGTAATTCCCGACAAATAAAGCACTCGAGCAGTCGATGCTGCCGCGAGAGCCGCGTTCGCCCCGTAACACTCGAAAAAGGCGCGTGCCGCCGACTGATCGCGCCAATAGGAAAAACTGCGCTCACCGCTTGAATCGACTCTGATCGCATACAGACCGGGCGTCCGTTCGGGATGCCGCAGCACGAATTCGGTACCCACACCCTCAGAGACCCAGGCTTCATACATTTCGTTCGAAAACATGTCGGTGCCAATCGCCGACATGAACGAGGCATTGCACCCCAGCCGCGCCAAATAGGCCGCGACATTGTAACAATCCCCGGCGTGACCAAGCGCCCAGCTTTTGCCGCCAAGCGCCGTCCGGGAGAGCTCAATCATGCACTCCCCAAAACACACGATGCGCGGTGTGGGAGTTACCAGTTCCACATCGTGCCATCCTCCAGTCGGGCAACCGGCAATGATGCGGGACGATAAGGATACTTTGCCGCCAGCGCCTCGTCGATGTCGACCCCGTGCCCCGGGGCATCCCCAGGATAGAGCAAGCCCGCGTCGAAATGATAGGCGTGGGGGAATACCGCATCGGTTTCGGCGGTGTGGCGCATATATTCCTGAATACCGAAATTGGGCACCCAGCTATCGAAATGCAGCGCCGCCCCCATGGTGACCGGGGACAGATCGGTCGCGCCATGGCATCCCGTGCGTACCTGATAAAGTGCAGCAAAGTCGGCAATACGGCGTAAATGCGTGACCCCGCCCGACCCAACCACCGTCATGCGGATAAAGTCAATGAGCTGGTTCTGAATCAAATCCTTTGCGTCCCAGATCGTGTTGAAAACTTCGCCGACCGCAAGCGGCGTGGTGGTGTGTTGACGGATCAGCCGAAACGCTTCCTGATTTTCCGCTGGCGTCGCGTCCTCGATCCAAAAAAGATGATGCGGCTCAAGCTCCTTGCCCAGCCGCGCCGCCTCGATCGGGGTCAGCCGGTGATGGACGTCGTGCAGCAAATGGGGCTCGGGCCCGAAGGCTTCGCGAAGTGCCGCGAACAGCTTTGGCGCATAGGAAAGATAGCTCGCGGTGTTCCACACGGTCTCGGTCGGCAAGGCAGCGTCGGCGGGCTCGTAGTGGAGCTTGCCGCGCCCGACCCCGTAAGCAAGCTTGACACCGGGCACACCCGATTGCGCGCGCACAGCCTTATACCCCAGCTTCAGATAGTCGCCGACCGCTTCCATCGTTGCATCAAGATCTTCGCCATTGGCATGACCATAGACCATCACGCCGTCGCGGCTTTTGCCACCAAGCAAGTCATATAGCGGCATGTTGGCGCATTTTGCCTTGATATCCCACAGCGCTACATCGACCGCCGCAATCGCGCGCATTGTCACCGGACCGCGCCGCCAATAGGCTCCGCGATACAGATATTGCCAGATATCCTCGATCTGTCGCGCATCCCGCCCGATCAGCGCGGGCACGACATGATCCTGAAGATAGGACGCGACCGCCAGTTCACGACCGTTGAGCGTGGCATCGCCAATGCCCGTAATGCCGCCCTCGACCTCGATCTTAAGCGTGACAAAGTTACGACCGGGGCAGGCCACGATCACGCGGGCTGATGTTATGCGCACTGGAAACCTTCCCCCTCCACACTGTTATGATCGATCCTAACCACGCCTCAAATTGGCCTGTCAAGTGGCATAAATTGTCCTGACCAATCTCATTGACCTTCGCCGCCCCCGCTGTTAGGCACTGATCGTTGGGGTCAAATCACGATCCCGCAGCGGGGAGTGACATGTCGAGCCCACCCAAAGCGGCGCGCCTGTATCAGACAGTGGCGGAGCGGATCGCGCGCGCAATTGCCAGCGGAGTCTATGCGCCGGGGGACCGGCTTCCTGCCGAGCGCGAACTTGCCGCGTCTTTTGATGTCAGCCGACCCACTGTCCGCGAGGCGATCATCGCGCTTGAAATTGACGGCCTGGTCGAGGTGCGGATCGGCTCTGGCGTTTATGTCATCAATGCCGCGCCAAAGGCGGCGGGCGTGGTCATGGATATCGGCGCGTTCGAGCTCATCGAGGCGCGGTTGTTGATTGAGGGGGAGGCGGCAGCACTGGCGGCGACCCAGATAACCGATGAGGAACTGACCGAGCTCGACGCGCTGCTTGATGAAATGGCGCGCGCGAACATGAAAAGCGCGGGTTCAGGCGAATTGGTGGACCGCCGCTTCCACGAACTTATCGCGGCGATCACCCGCAATAGTGCGATGCTGGCATCGGTTGAACAATTGTGGACAATCCGCAACCGGTCGCCGCAATGCATCCGGCTGTTCGAAAAGACGCGGGCCAAGGGCTATGTGCCGGTGATTGATGAGCACCGCGACATCGTCGATGCACTGCGCACGCGCGATCCGAATGTCGCGAGAACGGCAATGCGCGCGCACCTCAGCCGGGTGCTCGAATATTTCCTTGACGCAACCGAAGTCGAAGCGATTGAGGCGGCAAAGGCCGAAATGGCGGCAAAGCGTTCGCGCTTTGGTCGCACCGCGGCATCGTGACGCGAGCTCGGCCCGATGACCAAGCCCCTCGCCCTTCACCCTGACCGGCTCTTTCCCACCGATCCACGGGTTCGTGATATCGCGCGCATTCTCTATTCACAGGTTGCCGATCTGCCGATCGTTTCGCCGCATGGGCACACCGACCCTGCCTGGTTTGCAACCAATAGCCCCTTCGCCAATCCGGCCGCGCTATTTGTCGAGCCGGATCATTATGTTTACCGGATGCTCTATTCACAAGGCATTGGCCTCGATCGACTGGGTATTGCCGACCGCGAGGGGCGTCGTGCGGAGGTTGATCCGCGTGATGTGTGGCGGTTGTTCGCGGCCAACTACCATTTGTTCCGCGGGACTCCGTCACGCATGTGGCTCGACTGGGTCTTTGCGAATGTATTTGCGCTCGATGTCCGGCTCGAAGCGACGACAGCGGACCAATATTATGACGTCATCGACGCGGCGCTTGGGACAGACGCCTTTCGGCCGCGCGCGCTGTTCGACCGATACCGCATCGAATTGATTGCGACGACCGAATCGCCGCTCGATGCGCTGGACCATCACCGCGTTGTCGCTGAGGCGAACCGGTCGGGGGAATGGGCGGGTCGAGTGATTACGGCTTTCCGGCCCGATCCGGTGGTTGATCCGGAATTTGAGGGCTTTGCCGACAATCTGGCCAGGCTGGGTGAGATGACCGGCGAAGACACGGCGAACTGGCCAGGCTATCTGGCCGCACTTCGCGCGCGCCGCGCTTTTTTTGCCTCGCACGGTGCGACATCCACGGATCATGGCCACCCGAGTGCGGCGACGGCCAATCTGGCACCGGCAGCTGCCGCTGCCTTATTCGCGCGCGTCATCGGCGATTCCGCCACGCCCGACGATGCCGAGCTGTTTCGCGCGCAGATGCTGACCGAAATGGCGCGGATGAGCCTTGACGACGGGTTGGTGATGCAGATTCACCCTGGGTCTTTTCGGAACCACAATGCCCAGGTCTTCGCCCGATACGGCCGCGACAAGGGCGCGGACATCCCGATGCCGACCGATTATGTCCGTGGGCTAAAGCCGTTGCTCGATGCTGTGGGGAACGAACCGGGTCTGTCGATCATTCTCTTCACGCTCGATGAAACCAGCTATGCGCGCGAACTGGCGCCGCTGGCGGGCCACTATCCTTGCCTTAAGCTAGGGCCAAGCTGGTGGTTCCACGATTCACCCGAAGGGATGCGGCGTTTCCGCCAGATGACGACGGAGACCGCCGGGTTTTACAACACTGTCGGCTTTAACGATGATACTCGTGCGTTTCTGTCGATTCCGGCGCGCCACGACGTTGCCCGCCGCATGGATTGCGGTTTTCTCGCTGAGCTTGTCGCCGACCACCGGCTGAGCGAGGACGAGGCCGCCGAGGTCGCGCGCGACCTGACCTATAACCTGGTCAAGCAGGCCTATCGGTTATGAGGCTGGCGCGTGCCACGCTCGGCCACGTGCCGGCCGATGTTGCAACGCCACGCTATGCCCCTGCCGATGTCGGCATCGGTGTTGTCCATCTGGGCATTGGTGCGTTTCACCGGGCGCATCAGGCGGTTTTTTTCGACGATTTGATCGCGCAGGGCGGCGGCGATTGGCGAATTTGTGGCGTTTCGCTGCGATCAGCGGGCGTGCGGGCGCAACTTGCGGATCAGGATTGCCTCTACACCCTTGTTGAGCGCGACGCCGAGGGCGAGCGGTTGCGCATCATTGGATCCGTCGCCGAGATACTGGTCGCCGGTGAGCAGCGCGATGCGGTAATTGCGCGCCTTGCCGCGCCCGCCACCCAATTGGTCACGTTGACCATCACCGAAAAGGGCTATTGTCACGACCCGGCGACGGGCGCGATCAACGTCGACCATCCCGATATCCTCCATGACCTGGCAAATCCGGCGGCCCCGCGTAGCGCGATCGGACTGTTGGTGGCGGCACTGGCGCAGCGCCGCGCCAGCGGGGGCGGGCCGCTTACGATCCTGAGTTGTGACAACCTGCCGCATAATGGCGCGTTGCTCCGCGGCGTCGTGCTTGCGCTGGCGGGTGCGCGCGATGCGGCGCTGGCCGCCTGGATCGAGGCGAGCATCGCCTTCCCCGCGTCGATGGTCGACCGAATCGTGCCGGCCACCACCGATGCGGACATAGGCGCGCTCACCCGGCAGATCGGCATGGTTGACCGGGGCATGGTCAAGTCCGAACCGTTCCGGCAATGGGTGATCGAAGATTGGTTCGCGGGGGCACGCCCCGCGCTTGACACCGTTGGCGCACAGTTTGTTGCCGATGTCCGGCCGTTTGAGCATGCCAAGCTGCGGATGCTGAATGGTGCCCATTCGACAGTCGCGTATCTGGGCTTGTGCCATGGTTATGAAACGGTCGATGCCGCGATGGCCGATCGCCGCATTGCCGCTGTGGTTGACCAGCTCATGCGCGAGGCGGCGTCGACGCTGCCGCCGATCGCGGGCCTCGACCCTCAAGCCTATGCAACAGTATTGCAGGCGCGGTTCCGCAATCCAGCCTTGCAGCATCGGCTGGCCCAGATTGCGATGGATGGGTCGCAAAAGATACCCCAGCGTCTGCTCGGTACCATGGCCGATGTGTATGCTGCGGGCGGAACTCCGCGGGCGGCGGCGACAGGGGTGGCAGCGTGGTTGCGGCATTTGTCGAGCGCGCACCTCAACGACCCGCTGGCGGACCGGCTGCGCGCGGCGGTGAGCGATGACGTGGCCATGTTGGTGGCGCGGGCGCTGTCGATTGAGAAGATTTTCGGACCGCTTGGCCGCCAGCAATGGTGCCGCGACCTGATCGTCGAGATGATGCCGTGAGCGCGGCACCGCAAATCGTCATTGCGTCGCCGCTCGACAGTGTTGCGACCGCGATTCTGCCGATCGGCGCCGGGTCGATCGTTGCGGTGCCCGGCGGCGGTCTGCACGCGGTCGAGCCGATTGCGGCGGGCCATAAAATCGCGCTGCGGGCGCATGCCCCGGGCGAGATCGTGATCAAGCTTGGTCAAGGAATTGGCGTCGCACGCGACGCAATTGGCGTGGGCGCGCATGTGCACAGCCATAATCTGGCGTTCGTGCCCGATTTGTCGCGCACTGCTCCGCCCGCGCCGCTGGCCGCGCCGTCCCGGCGCACCGCGATATTTGACGGCTATGTGCGTGATGACGGGCGCGTCGGCACGCGCAATTTCGTTGGCGTGCTGACGTCGGTGAATTGCGCGGCAACGGTCGCCCGGCGAATCGCCGACCATTTTACGCCCGAACGGTTGATGGCGTGGCCGGGTGTCGATGGCGTGGTCGCGTTCGGGCATATGTCGGGCTGCGGCATGGCAAAGGCGGGTGCCGGGATAGACAATCTGCGCCGCACGATCGGCGGATATGCGCGCAATCCCAATTTCGCCGGAATCGTGCTGGTGGGCCTGGGGTGCGAAGTGAACCAGATTGACGACCTCGTCGCTCACGAGGCGCTCGAGACCGGCGGTCGGCTGGTAACGCTTGGCATTCAGGACGCCGGGGGCACGCGCGCGGCGATCGCCGCCGGGATCGCCGCGGTTGAAGCACTGCTCGATCGCGCATCGACCGCGCGCAGGACCAGCGTGTCGGCGGCCAATCTGACGCTTGGCCTGCAATGCGGGGCGTCGGACGGGTATTCCGCGTTGACCGCGAACCCGGCGCTGGGGCGCGCGGTCGATTTACTGGTGGCCGCAGGCGGGCGAGCGATATTGTCGGAGACGCCGGAGATTTTCGGAGCGCAGAGCCTGTTGCTCGACCGGGCGGTTGATACGCGGGTCGCCGCTGCGCTGTGCGACAAGGTGGCGTGGTGGCGCGACCATGCAAACGCCAGTGGGATGACGCTCGACGCCAATCCGTCACCGGGCAATATCGCCGGCGGCATCACCACGATATTGGAAAAGTCGCTCGGCGCCGTTGCCAAATCCGGATCGAGCCCGCTTGCCGATGTGGTCGATTATGCCGCACCGGTCACAGTCCCGGGGCTGACGTTCATGGACACGCCCGGCTATGATCCGTGCTCGGCGACGGGGCAGATTGCCGGTGGTGCGACGCTCATCGCATTTACCACCGGGCGCGGTTCGGTGTTCGGGTCAAAACCCGCGCCGACGCTAAAGCTTGCCTCCAACAGCGCTCTCGCACAGCGGATGGCCGAAGATATTGATATTGATTGCGGGCAGTTGTTGAGCGGGGCGGCGACCCTCGATCAACTCGGCGAGAAGATTTTCGCTGCGCTGCTCGCAACCGCGAGTGGCAAACCGACCGCGTCCGAGCGCAACGGCATTGGCGATGACGAGTTCGTTCCCTGGGTTCCGGGGGCCTGGATGTGAAAATGCTGGCTGCCCTGGTAATGATGCTCTTGCCTGCATCGCTTGCGGCGGGCCCCTTGCCCTCGGGGCTTGTGCCATCGGAGGCGGTGCGCGCTGCCTTGGTCCAGACCGCCGATGCCATTGATCATGTCCTGCTCGACGAGAGCGGCCGGGCGCGCGGTGACTATGACTGGCAAAGTGGGCGCTGGTCCGAATATGAAGTTGCCTGGCACACCGGCCAGGCGATTGAAGCGTTGCTGGTTGCCCATGCGATCACCGGGGATCAGCGTTATCTCGATCGCGCCCGACGTGCAGGCGATTGGTGGGTGTCGCTCGAAATCAGGGACGGGCCGCTGGCGGGCATGGTCAACGCGGCCCATGGCGACCGGCTGGGCAGCCTGATTAACTTCACGACCGTTGGCAATGGCACGCCGGGCTTGTTCCGGTTGTCGCGGGTAAGCAGCGATTCCCGCTATGCCGATACGGCCGCGCGCGCCATTGTCTGGCTGGCGCGCAACACCGCAGTGCCGGGGCAGCCAGGGCTTTACTACAATATCATCGATCCCATGACCGGCGCGGTGTGGCGCGACCGGACACCGCACCGCGAGACCAGGGCGCCGGCGATCACCGAAGTTGCCCGGCCCAACATCGAAGGATCGCCGTTTCTGGATGCGTGCGAACATTTGGGCGCCGATTGGCTGTGCCGGACGCATGACGCGCTCGCGCGTCACACCGCCGCGCGTCAGGATGCGAACGGGTTGTGGATGCGTTTTGAACCCAACAACGCGGCCGATGGTACCGTCCATCCACGCTTCAACAGCTGGAATGCGGAAGCGATGCTGCGCGCCTGGCGCAGGACCGGGGATCAGCGTCTGCTTGCCGCAAGCATCGCGACGGCGCGCGCGAACCAGCGGCTGATCGCGGCCGATGGCGCGTTTGATTACGACCAATCGCTTGCCGGTCCGCGCCGCGCCACATCGCCCACCGGGTCGGCCACCGCCTTTGCCGGTCTGCTATGGCTCGGCTTGCGCGAGGCGGGCCATACCGAATTCGATGCGTCCATTCATGCGGCGGCACGCTGGCTGATCGCCAATCGTTACCCGCTCGACCATCCAGATCCCCAAGTGCGCGGGCTTGTCGTTGAACGGCGGATCAAGGGCGGGCGCGTCATTCAACGCGATCTTGGCACTATTTTTGCCGTGCGATTCTTCGCCGCTTATCTCAAGGCGTTTCCGTGACCCTGTCGCGACGCGCCCTAATCAGGAGGTCAGTCATGGGCCTTGTTCTAGCAACTTTACCCAAGCCATTACGGGCGCAGCCCAAAGCCGTTGTCAATGATCAGGCGCAACCACTGCTCCATCTGCCCGCGCGCCACAAGGAGAGCCTGGACGGCGCCTGGCGCTACATCCTCGATCCGTTCGATGCCGCCCGGCGCGGCGACAATACGCGCCGCACGTTCTGGAAGGATTATCGTCCGCCCGAAACGGGGCCGCTTGTCGAATATGACTGGTCGGAGAGCCCGACCATCGACTTGCCGCGCGATTGGAACAGCCATTTGCCCGAATTGCTGTGGTATGATGGGCCCGTCTATTTCCGTCGCACGTTCGACGCTGTTGCAAAGCCGGGCAAGCGCCGTTTCCTGGCGTTTGACGCGGTCAATTATCATGCGACAATCTGGCTGAACGCCGAAAAAATCGGCGAGCATGAGGGCGGCTTCACCCCCTTTGCGATCGATGTCACCGATCGGCTCAAACCGGGGGAGAATGCGATCACGGTCTGTGCCGACAGCCGCCATCACCCCGAAGCTGTGCCCAGCGCCTATACCGACTGGCAGAATTATGGCGGGATCACGCGCTCGGTCTGGCTGGTCGATGTGCCAGAAACCCGGATCGACGATTGGTTCGTGCGGCTCGACGGCGACCGGATCGTTGCCGAGGTGGCACTTGTCGGACCGGATGCAGTGGGCGTGCCAGTGCGCCTGATGCTGGGGGGAATGGTTCTGACGGGACGGACGGGCGCTGGCGGCAAGCTGCGGCTGGAGGCCCGCAACAAGTTAAAGCTGTGGACGCCGGAGCATCCGGTCCTGCACCCGATGATGATCGAGGCGGGGGGCGACCGCGTATCGGACAAGATCGGGCTGCGCACCATCGCGACTCGCGGGCGCGAATTATTGTTCAACGGCAAGCCGATTTTCCTGCGCGGCATCAGCCTGCATGAAGAACCGATTGGCGCGGTTGGCACGCGGCGCATGACCGAAGCCGATGCGCGCGCCTTGCTGAGCGAGGCAAAGGCGCTGGGCTGCAACTTTGTCCGGCTGGCGCATTACCCGCATAGCGAGGCGACTTTGCGTGTCGCCGACGAACTTGGGCTGATTGTCTGGGCAGAAGTGCCGGTTTACTGGGAACAAATCCGCTATGACAGCGCACATACGCTGATGCTGGCGCGCGCAATGGTGCGCGACATGATCTTGCGCGACCGTAACCGCGCTTCAATCGGGCTCTGGTCGGTCGCGAATGAAACGCCGTCCAACGATGCCCGCACGCGCTTTTTACAGACGCTGATTGCCGATGCGCGCGCGCTTGATCCGACGCGCCTGATAACGGCGGCGCTCAACAAGAATGTCGATGTCGGCGGCGCAGCCGAAGGGGAGAGCCGGTTCAGCGTAACCGACCCGCTTGCCGCCGATCTCGATGTGTTGGCCGTCAACCAGTATGAAGCCTGGTATTCGAAACGCACGCCGGACGAGTTGGCGCAGGTCAGCTTCACGACCCCTTATGATAAGCCGCTGATGTTTTCGGAATTTGGGGCGGACGCGCTTGCCGGCTACCGGGGGCCGCGCAATCGATTATGGACCGAGGATTATCAGGCCTGGCTGTATGAAGAAAACTTCCGGCTGATCGATCGAACGCCGGGGTGCGTCGGCATGTCGCCCTGGGTGCTCAAGGATTTTCGCAGCCCGCGCCGTTGGCACGGACGCTATCAGCAATTCTGGAATCGCAAGGGTTTGATCAGCGAAACCGGCGCGCGCAAGGCGGCATTTGCGGTGCTCGCCGCCTATTATGCGAAAAAAGGCAAGCGGTGATTGATCGCCGTGCAATGCTGGGTGCAGGCGTTGGCACAGCGGGACTTGCCGCAATTGCCCAGGCCGCCATGCCCAGTGATCCTTGGCAGCGCGCGGATGCGATTGCGCGCGGCATCCATCGCCCGCAGATTACCCCCCACGACCAGCGAATAACCGATTTCGGCGCGCGTTCGGGCGTTGATCGCGATGCACGCCCGGCGATTCTGGCGGCGATGGCGGCGCTCGGGACGCGCGGCGGGCGGGTGGTGTTGCCGCCGGGGGTGTGGCGGTGCGACGGGCCAATTCATCTGCGATCGGGCGTGGCGCTGCATGTTGAGGGTGGCGCGACGCTGCGGTTCAGCCGGGATGCGGCGCATTATCTTCCCCCCGTTCTCACCCGGTGGGAGGGGACCGAATGCTGGAATTACTCACCGCTCATCTATGCGCGCGGCGCCAGTGACATCGCGATTACCGGCGACGGCACCATCGATGGTCAGGGGTTTGAAGGTTTTTTTCGCTGGCGCGCCCAGCAAAAGCCCGATCAGGAACGGCTACGCGACATGGGCGCGCGCGGTGTGCCGGTCGCGCAACGCCGCTTTGGCGAGGGTCATTATCTGCGCCCCGGCTTTGTGCAATTCATGGCGTGCCGTCGCGTCCTGATCGACGGGCCGCGATTTGTCGATTCAACCTTCTGGATGATCCACCCCGTCTACTGCGATCATGTCACGGTTCGCAACGTCACGCTTGTCAGTCGCCACCTCAACAGCGACGGGGTCGACCCCGACAGCAGCACCAATGTGCTGATCGAACGCTGCATCTTTGATGTGGGGGATGACGGAGTTGCGATCAAATCGGGCCGGGACGCTGATGGCTGGCGCGTGGGACGCGCTGCATCGCGTATCGTCATTCGCGATTGCGAGTATCGCGGCGATGCGGGCGGTGGCATGTCGATCGGCAGCGAGATGTCGGGCGGCGTCCACGACGTGTATTGCGAGCGATACCGCATGAATGATGTCGCACACGGCCTGTATTTCAAATCGAACCTTGATCGCGGCGGCGCGATCGGCAACATTTTCATTCGCGACGTGTCGATTGCCACCGCGCAGGCTGCGGTCATCTTTACCACCGACTATCATGGATACCGCGGCGGCACCGCGCCGACCCGGTTTGCCGATGTGCGTATCGAAAATGTCCATTGTGGCTCCGCAATCGTCGGGCTCAGCCTGATCGGCGCAGCGACGGCGCCGATTGACCGAGTGGAGGTCCGCAATGTCACGATCGACCGCGCGCGCACGCCGCTGCGCGTCCGTCATGCCCGCGGCTTGCGCTTTCAGGATCTACGCATCAATGGCGCATCGGTTGCGACAGTCACCGAAACTGGGCCCGAAACATTCGGGGACGTCCTGAAATTTTAGAGCCGGGTCGCGGTTTCCCACAACGTCGGATCATAGCGTGCCCCAAAGCCGGGCCCTTCAGGCAGTTTCAGCGCACCGTTCACGGGAGAAATCACCGGGGCATGATCGAAATCGAGCACGCGCGGGCTCATACGATATTCCTGCAAGCCGTATAGATTGCCTGCCTGTGCGGCAAAGTGGAGCAACTCGATCGTTTCGATGCCATTGCGAGGATAGTGCGGCGCGATCGGCATATTGGCGGCGGCGGCCATGCGCTGCACGATCAGCGTGCGCAACATGCCTCCATTATACATGAAATCGGGCTGGAGCACGTCAAGCGCGCGATTTTCGATATACCATCGCCAGCGCTCCATCGCGCCGTCCTGTTCGCCGCCGGCGATCTTCAACTTGGTCCGCGCGGCGACCTGCCGGGTCATTTCGACATCTTCGTGCGGGCAAGGTTCTTCGAGCAGATCGACGCCATAATCTTCGAGCATCCGGCACAATTCGATCGCGGCGGGGGCATCATACGAGCCATTGGCATCGGCATAGATGGTGAAATCGTCGCCAAACGCCTTGCGCACCGCCGGGATCAGCGCGGCGCTGCGCCCGGGGTAAGCATCTTCATTGCGGCTCTGTCGCCCGCCGACCTTGACCTTGCACCCCTTTGCCCCGGTCTCGGCAACGGCACGTCGCAGTGCGTCGACTTCCTCATCGGGGGTGCTTCGACGGTTAAGGCTTGAGACGTATATCGGGATTGAGGTGCGCAGCACCGGCCCCATCATCTCGACACAGCGGCGCTGCGCGACCTTGCCCAGCATGTCCCAGACCGCCAACTCAAGATGACCAATCGCGGTCCAGAAAGCGAGGCCGGCAAATTTATACTGCGCACGGTAAAGCCGTGCGATCAGCACGGGCAAATCGCGCAAATCGGCATTCGCAAAGCCCGGCACTGCGATCTGATGGAACAAGCTCGCCACCTCGGCCATGCGGCTGTTGGCCTTCACAATACCTTCATCGCCGTCGGTCGATGTCACGCGGACAAATTCGTGCTTGCGTGCACCCACGACCAGGATTTCCGCCGTTTTCAGCCGAACTGGCCGCCTGACGAAACGGTGAAAATCAACCGGCGCCGCCGTGTCGTCGAACTGAAACAGCCCGCGCTTCCCGCGGCGAGCGGGCCAAAGCTCGGCTGCGGCCGGGGCAGCGCAAGCCGCAGCGAGTCCGCAGAGCATCATTCGTCGGTTCACGGCATCCCTCCTCTACAGATCATACCAATTATGCTGTATTGGTCTAGCCAAAAGACGAAGTTCGGCTAAGGTAAGTGCATGTTGCGACGCGCGCTGATGGTTATGCTCCTCTTCCCGGCGCTGTTGCTGACCGGGGCGTCAACGGTTCGCGCGCCGCATTTCGCGGTTGATCCAAGATGGCCGCGCCCGTTGCCGACCAAATGGCTGTTTGGTCAAGTGAGCGGCGTGGCGGTCGACGGGCGCGACCAGCTTTATGTCCTGCACCGCCCCGAAACGATCAGCGATGATGAAAAGGTCGGGGTTGAGTGCTGTGTCGCAGCCCCGCCGGTGATAGTATTCGATCAGCAGGGCAGGATCGTTCGCAGTTTTGGCGGCGCGCGACGCGGGGACCATTGGCCGCACCGCGAACACAGCATCGCCGTTGACGCGCGCGACGGCAGCCTCTGGATCGGCGGCAATGGCGATCAGGATGGCTTTGTCGTGAAGTACAGCGCCGATGGCCGCTTCCTGATGCGGATCGGCGCATCGGGGCCGACACGCGGCAGCAACGACACGACTCAGCTTGGCCGACCCGCCGGGCTGGCGATCGACGCGGTTCGCCGCGAACTTTACATCGCCGATGGCTATGCCAATCGCCGCGTGATCGTGTTCGACGCCGATAGCGGTGCCTACAAACGGCACTGGGGTGCCTATGGTCGCGTGCCGAGTGATGCCCCTGTCGCCCAAACCATGGCGGCACGCCAGCAACATATGATGCAGCCGCATGGCATTGCCCTGGCCGCCGACGGCTCGGTCTATGTCGGCGATCGTCCCAACAACCGGATTCAGGTGTTTGACCGCCGCGGCACCTGGCTACGCGATCTGATCCACGTCCCGACCACCGGGGGCGGAACGGGCGGCGCGACCGGCAGTGTGGGCAGCGTCTGGGATCTGGCGCTCTGGCCGCACGCGGGGCAGACGCATTTGCTGGTGGTCGATGGCAGCAATAATCAGGTGCGCCTGACTGATCGGCGCACCAATACGGTCGTCGCCAGTTTCGGGCGCGCCGGGCCCTATGCCGGTCAATTGCGCGGAGCGCACGCGGTCGCGGTTGACGGGAACGACGCCGTCTACATTGCCGAAGTCGCAACCGGGCGGCGGGTTCAGCGATTCCGCCCAACCGCCGAAAAGGAATCCCGCCAATGACCCCCCGCACACCCGACACCGATCAAATTGCTCCATCGACAAGAGATCGCTGGTATCACAGCCTGTATGTGCAGGTATTGATCGGGCTGGTGCTGGGCATTGCTGTCGGTCACTTCTTTCCCGCATTTGGAGAATCGCTCAAACCGCTTGGCGATGCCTTTATCAAACTGGTAAAGATGATTATCGCTCCGGTCATTTTCTGCACCGTCATTACGGGCATTGCCGGGATGAACTCTCTCGAAAGCGTCGGGCGGGTCGGGGCAAAGGCGCTGTCCTATTTCCTGCTGTTCTCGACGCTGGCGCTGTTTGTCGGGCTGGTCGTTGGCAACGTCATCCAGCCGGGTGCCGGACTCAACATCGACGCCGCGACGCTGCGCGCCGATGCCGTCACCGATTATCAGGCAAAGGCACATGATCAATCGATTGTCGGATTTTTGCTGGCGATCATTCCCGATACACTGCTGGGCGCGTTTACTTCAGGCCAGATCCTTCAGGTTCTGCTCGTCGCCGTATTGATCGGTGTGGCATTGGCAACGCTTGGGGAACGCGCCGCACGCATCACCAGTATGATCGGCGAGCTTGGGGCGGTTGTGTTCAAGCTGGTCGAAATTCTCATGCGCGCAGCACCGCTCGGCGTGTTCGGCGCGATGGCGTTCACGATCGGCAAATACGGGCTCGAAACCTTGTCGAGTCTCGCCTCGTTGATCGCGACCTTTTACCTGACGAGCGCGTTGTTTATCGGCGTGATTCTGGCACCGGTTGCTTGGACGGCCGGGTTTTCGCTGCTGAAACTGATCGTTTATCTGCGGGCTGAATTGATGCTGGTGCTCGGCACCGCATCGTCGGAGGCGGCGTTGCCGTCGCTGATGACCAAGCTGGAGGCAGCGGGCGCATCACGCCAGGTCGTCGGGCTGGTAGTGCCGACGGGGTATTCATTCAACCTTGATGGCACCAATATCTATATGACGATGGCGGCGCTGTTCATCGCGCAAGCCACTAACACACCGCTGAGCGTGCACGATCAGCTGTTACTGCTCGTAGTGGCCATGATCAGTTCAAAGGGGGCGGCCGGGGTGACGGGGTCGGGCTTTGTAACATTGGCGGCGACCTTGTCGGTCGTCCCATCGGTGCCGATTGCCGGAATGGCACTGATCCTGGGGATTGACCGGTTCATGAGTGAATGTCGCGCGCTGACCAATTTCATCGGCAATGCGGTGGCGACGCTCGTGGTCGCGCGGTGGGAGGGTGCGTTGGACAAAGACCGACTGCGGCGCGCGCTGGGCTAGGTCTCGCGGGCAAGGCTTAACGGAGGACTCGGTCGCCGAGGCGCGACAGGCAGTACGGGGCAACATCGGGCAGACTGGTTTGCGAGGCCTTGACTGGCACTGTCTGCGTCGGCCGGGCACTGGACGGTTGGCGTGATAAGTTAGGCGTTGATCTCCCCCTTAGCGAACTTGGTCTAGCAGCATTTTTGCTGTGAATTCTTAATTTGCGTCACTGCGCAGAAAGCGGCTGTAGAGCCAGCCGATCCCGATCAGGCTGAAACCCAGCGCCAGGAAGGATGCGACGCGCAGCAGTCCTTCGAGGCCAGCGGCGTCGATCAGGAAGACCTTGGCGATCGCGGCCAGCATGAGCACCAGCGATCCGATGCGCCAGCTGCGTGCAGAACGGCGGATGCCCCACAGCAGCCAGCCGATGGCCATGGCGATGGCCAGCACCGACCAGAAGATGCTCTCGATCTCCCCGACGGGCACCAGCGCGAAGACGCTTCCACAGAAGAGCTGGCGCAGGCTCGCATAGGCGAAGAGGAGCATCACGATCATGTGCCAGGGGGCAACGCCTTGCGCGATGCGTGCCTCCACGTCCGGCAGGATCGAGCCGATGACTCTCGGCGCGGCGAAGGCAATGGCAAAGGCCGGACCAACTGGCAACCGAGCGCACCGGCCTGACCGGTATTATCGCGCGGGAGATCGAGGCAGTTCTACCACAGGAGGCTAAGGGCAGCGCGGCCAAGCTGGCCCGATCGCTAATTGCCACCGTCCATGGGCATTGCAGTTTTGCTTTGGGTGGCAGCTTCGCGCTAATGGGTGAGACCAATGCCCTTGGCCTCGCCAAGGAGCGGGTCGCTGAGGCGCTCCGAGCTCACGGCGCAGCTCTCTAATCGTTCCAAGTCAATCAGCGCTGACATTGCTGTCGTTCACGGCCTGATTTCCGCTCGTCAAAATTTGCCGTACATTCAGGTGCTAGACGTGAACCGCGAATGGCCATCTCTGGGACACCCCGCATCACGCAGCCCTGCGCCAGCACAACCTCCGCTTCACGCAGCTTGCCGATAATCTCTTCCGGGCGATGCTTCTTGCTCAGCATTCCATGTCTCCCTCGTCATCCAAAATATCATCAATTTTGGACCACTCAGAAGGGGGCAGATCAGAAGCGGTGAGCCAACACTCACTGCGGTCTCGTAAACGTCGTCGGCACCGCTTCGACGACTTCGCCGCGCACGCGCTGGGGTACGGCGAAGTGACTGATCTCTACATCGATACCGTCGCCTTTAAACTGCTGCCCTCGACCGACGCTCAACGGGAAGCGGATACCGGGACGCGCGAGAAGGTCCGGACGAGGCGAGCGGGAAGCGATCAGATCATGAGAGATGTCCCAAACTGTCGGTGGTTCGCCGTCAGCCAGAAGCCAGCAATGCATGTCGCGCGCGACGCCCTCGCCATCCGGCCAGAACACACCGGCCACATAGGCTGCTTGCACGTCGGCCGCTCGCAGAGCGGCTACTGCATAGGTATGGATGTCGACGCAGGTCCCCCGCGTAAGCCCGCAGGAGACGAGCGGCACCGCGTCGGTGCCGTCTGTGAACCGTCCTTCGCCATGTCCGTAGCGGAAGACATTCGCTACGTGCTGCAAGACGGTCGCCACCGTTTCCGGCCGGGATCGTCCCGTGGCTAGCTCGCGTGCATGCTGCTGAAGCGCGGGCGCGGCCCGGTTCAAAGAGTGCTCAGGCGGCGACCATAGCCAGTCCGGAGCGGGTGGATCGCTCGACACACGCCAATTGTAGTTGGCGCGGGGCCGGCTTACCGAAGCACGTGCGATCAAGGCGCGCTGAGGCCCGAAGTCGCTTGCGGCCTCGCCGATCTGAACCAAGCCATCAAGGTCGACCGACGCTTCAAGACCGAGCATAGTCGGCGGTATGGGAAGCAGGATGATGGCACCCGGCTCGACATCCATCACTGCTTCCATCGAGCCGCCAGCCAGGCGCACCTCCGCCACCGAGGATGCCGAGTTCAGCGTCATTGGGCGAATCCCTTTATCAACGAAGTTGCGGGCACGGTAGGGAGCCGCCGGTCCGTGGCGACTCCCTGCAGTACGGCATCAGCCGCAGCAGTCCGCAGCGGCTTAGGGCTTGGCGGCGGGAGCTTCGACGAGTTCTGCCCGCGCGGTGAGCACATCGGCCACGTGCTGGCCGCGATCGTCGCCATAGACTGCGATCGAACCCATGTTCCGATACGCTTCCCAGACGATGCCGGTCGGGTCGATGGCCCAGTGCTTCTCGGACTCTGCGTAACAGCACCGCGCGCAGCTCTCCGCCTGGGAGTCGATGTTGGCGCGGCCGAGGCGTTCGTAGACCTCGGTCAGCTCCTCCTCGGTTTCGACCTGGACCCCGAGATGGTTGAGACCCGTCGCGTTGTCGTCCTTGCGCGAGATCGCGAAGTTCACGCGCGGGTCGTCGAGCAGCCACTTGGCATAGTCAGCCTTCTGAACGACCGGTTCGGCTCCGAACAGAGCCGAGTAGAAGGCGATCGAGGGATCGAGCTTGTCGACGGACACATGGACATGCAGGCGCTTCATTCTGCTACTCCTCTAGAAAAATGGTTATGTCAGGGCGAGAAAAGAGGCGGTCATGCCGCTTCCAATCGACTATCGGGCGAAACGTCCGCGCAGCACTGATCGGTCAGGTAGGTTCCGACGCTACGCACCGCGTCGAATGCGGCGGTGCAGATTACCTCTCGCCCGCGCCGCTCCTGCAGAACGAGACCAGCTTTGACGAGGGCCGCGAGATGGTGGGCATGGGTCGACGCAGGGAGACTCAACTTGCGCTGCAATTCACCCACAGAGATGCCCTCATCACCTACCCGTACCAGCGCTCGGATCATGCGGAGGCGGATAGGCGCGCCGAGCGAAGCGAGCCGCTCCGCCATGATCTCTTCGAGGTCTGTCTTGCTTTTCATATTCTCTATGTAACCGGTTTTCTAGTTGTGTCAACTCACATCCGGTGAAATGACCGGCCCCCACCGAGTGGTCCGATCGGATTGTTATTGCATTGACGCCTCCATCGCCAGTGTTGGCCGTAGGTGGAGCGAAGCGGAACCGGAGGGCGACACTGGCGATGGAA
>DHHS01000032.1:0-8730 GCA_002403415.1 Sphingomonas sp. UBA4766
CACGCCGCCGGTAATGAAAATGAACCGCGTCATGGGAGCAAACGCCTAGCGGTGAAACGCACCCGGGGGCAAGCGCTCGAATCCGGGCGGCTGAGTAAAAAACTTTTGCCGACGCGGGCGGGCAGTGCGTCCGGCCGTTATCGTTCGATTGGAACCGCGTTGTTACCGCTGAAGGGCGCCGTGGTGTTGCCCGGCACCGCGCCCTCGGCCTCCGCTGCGACTTGCGCAGCGGTTTTGGGCGGGGCAAGCGGCGACGAAGCAGTTCCACCCAGCGGCGAGGGCCCGCCGGGCACGCTTGCGGGCGCAGGCGCCGCCGGTGTTGCCGTCACTGCCTCAACCCGCTGAGTCTGGCGCGTGGCGGCAAGCACAGCGAGGATCACTGCCAGCCCGACGAACGCCGTTGCCAGAATCGACGTCATCCGCGTCAGAAAATCGGCCGCGCCCCGCGCCGACATCAGCCCGGCCGGGCTGCCGCCAACGCCCAAACCGCCGCCTTCCGATTTCTGCATCAGGATGACCCCGACCAGACCGGCGGCAACAAGGGTCTGAACAACGAACAAAAAGGTAAAAAGCATGGCGAGCGGGCACTTCACGTAGAATGATTGGATCAAGGGCACATAGGGGCCGGATCGCAAAGGATCAACTGGGCGACGCTTTGCTGCCATATGGCGATACCGGCGCGGCGATGACTGCGCCGGGTTGAATGTTCCCGCCACGCTCGGCTATCGCACGCCATCAAGGCTCGATCGGCGGCCCGGCAAGGCCAGTAATCCAGCGTATCGACAATTGGGGGCATGATTTCTTGAGCACTGGTGGCAACCCATCCGATCCCGCGCCAGCGCTGAACGCTGCGCAGGCCCCCGCCCGGCACTTCGCGCTGTCGGGCCCGCGACGCCCGATTGACCCGGCCACCAACGCGGTGCGGCCCGATTTGGCCGATATTCGGCTCGCCGAATACGTATTCGCCCCGCATTATGCGGCGCCCATGACTATGATCGCGACTGCTCCGGCACCGCTGCGGTCGGGACCGGGAGAGGATGCGCCGATGATTGCTTCGCTGACACAGGGGGACAGGTTTGAAGCGCTTGAGATCAGCCGTGGTTATGTGTGGGGAAAGGCGTCGGGCCCGAACCTGGTCGGCTATGTGGCTCAGTCATCGCTTACGCTTGCCGGCGACGCGGGATAATGGTCCGGGTCTTTATCGATGGCGCCAGCGGCACGACCGGGCTTGAAATCCGCGAGCGGCTGAACGGGCGTGCCGACATCGCACTGCTGTCGCTCGACGAGGCGCACCGGCGCGATCCTGAAGCGCGGGCCGAAGCGCTGAATGCCGCCGATGTCGTGATCCTGTGCCTGCCCGATGATGCCGCGCGCGAGGCGGTGGCGCTGATCACCAATCCGCGCACCCGCGTCATCGATGCATCGACAGCACACCGCACCGCGCCCGATTGGGTCTATGGCCTGCCCGAGCTGAGCGGGAGCCAGGCTTCCGCCATCGAGGGCACACGTTTTGTATCGAATCCCGGCTGCTACCCGACCGGATTTTTGTTGCTGGTTACGCCGCTGATCCGCGCCGGAATCGTCCCTGTCCACTGGCCGATGAGCGTCAACGCCGTCTCCGGCTATTCTGGCGGCGGCAAGCCGATGATCGCCGACTTCACCAAGGGCGGCGAAGGCACGGCGTTTCGCGCCTATGCGCTGGGGCTTGCGCACAAACATGTGCCGGAGATGCAGCTTTATGCAGGCCTTGCCCATCCGCCGATTTTTGCGCCCGCGGTGGTTGCG
Organism: Sphingomonas sp. UBA4766; assembly: GCA_002403415.1. Classification (GTDB taxonomy): domain Bacteria; phylum Pseudomonadota; class Alphaproteobacteria; order Sphingomonadales; family Sphingomonadaceae; genus Sphingomonas. The sequence goes on from DHHS01000032.1 coordinate 1,786, forward strand.
ACCTATCGCGGGATGGTGGTGGAGGTGCCCTTGCCCCTCCACGCGCTGCCGGGGCGGCCAACGCTCGCCCAGGTGCGCGAGGTGCTGGGCACGGCCTACGGCCATGCCCCGACAATCCGGTTTGGCGGGGATGACGCCGCGCTGATCCGGGTGGAGGATGATGCGGGGACCGACCGGGTAACGCTGCACGTCTGCGGCGATGACGCAGCCGGTCAGGCGCGGCTGATCGCCACACTCGACAATCTGGGCAAGGGAGCAGCGGGGGCGGCCGTGCAAAATCTGAACATCATGGCAGGGCTCGACCCGTGCGCCGGGTTGATCCTGTGACGGGGTCGGCGACGCGGCTGTTGCTGTTCGGGGCGACCGGCGATCTGGCGCAGCGGATGCTGTTGCCCTCATTGTTCGGGTTGCATAGCGATGGGTTGTTACCGCCGTCGCTGACGATCACCGGGACGGCACGCTCCACGCATGACGATGCGAGTTACCGCACCTTTGCCGCGCAAGCACTCGACACCTTCCTGCCCGATGAACGCAAGGATCGGGCAGCAATCGACGCCTTTCTCAGCCGGATCGGGTATCAGGCGCTCGATGCTTCCTCGCCCGAAGGCTTTGGCGCGTTGGCGGAAAAGGTGGGGCGCAGTGACGAGGGGCTGGCGATTTTCCTGTCCACCGCGCCGTCGCTGTTCCGCCCGACGATCGCCGGGCTACACGCAGCGGGACTGGCGGGGGACGCGGTGCGGATCGGGCTGGAAAAGCCGCTGGGCACTGATCTTGCGTCAAGCTGCGAGATCAACGACGCCGTCGCCGAAGTATTTCCAGAGGACCGCACGTTCCGCATCGACCATTATCTGGGCAAGGAAACGGTGCAGAACATTCTCGCGCTGCGCTTTGGCAATACCTTGTTCGAACCGGTGTGGAATGCGCGCGGGATCGACCATGTCCAGATCACGGTGTCGGAAACCGTCGGGCTGGAGGGGCGCGCGGGCTATTATAACGGGTCGGGCGCTTTGCGCGACATGGTGCAGAACCATATACTGCAATTACTCGCGCTCGTCGCGATGGAGCCGCCTGCACGGTTCGACGGCACGGCCATTCGCGACGAAAAGGTCAAGGTGCTGCGCTCGCTGCGCACAATCAGCGAGGATGAAGCCCCGCACCTGACCGTCACCGGCCAATATGGCGCGGGTGCGGTGAAGGGCGAAGCGGTGCGCGGCTATGTTGATGAACTGGGCCAGCCATCGGCCACCGAAACCTTCGTCGCGATCAAGGCGCATGTCGACAATTGGCGGTGGCAGGGCGTGCCCTTTTACCTGCGCACCGGCAAGCGGCTCCCGGCGCGTCAGTCCGAAATCGTGGTGCAGTTCAAGCCCGTGCCGCATTCGATCTTTGCCGAACGCGGCGGGCGGCTCCAGCCCAATGCGCTGGTCATCCGTTTACAACCACAGGAATATGTGCGGCTGCTGGTGATGGCGAAGGAACCGGGGCTGGACCGCGAGGGGGTTCGCCTGCGCGAAGTGCCGCTCGACCTCTCGCTCGACACCGAATTTGCCGGCACCCGGCGGCGCATCGCCTATGAACGGTTGCTGCTCGACCTGATCGACGGCGACCCGACGCTGTTCGTCCGCCGCGACGAAGTCGAGGCGCAGTGGCGCTGGATCGACCAGATCCGCCGCGGATGGGAGGCCAATGGCATGAAGCCCAAAACCTATACCGCCGGGAGCTGGGGACCATCCGCCGCAATTGCGCTAACCGAGCGTGACGGTGCAAGCTGGCATGATGAATAGGGACATGAGGACATTACAATGACCGAGATCGAATGGTGGGATTATGACAGCGCCGACGAAATGGCCGACGCGGTCGCGGGCGACGCCGCCTTCATCATCGAATCCGCCATTGACGCGCGCGGCGCCGCCGTCATCGCTCTCCCCGGTGGCAAGACGCCGCTGGCGATTTACGACAAGCTCGCCGCCGCCAAGCTCGACTGGAAGCGCGTGACGATCCTGCCCACCGACGACCGGTTGGTGCCGATGGGCGATCCGATGTCCAACATTACCGCGATTGCCAAGGTTTTCCTGCCAAAGGGGGTGCGCGTGCTCCCCATCACCAGCGAAGCCGCAAGCGATTACAAGGCCGCCGGACGCGCCGCCGACGCGCGGCTGCAGGATGTGCACTGGCCGCTCGACCTGTGCGTGCTAGGCGTCGGCGCCGACGGGCACACGGCATCCATCTTTCCCGGTCCCGATTTCGACGAGGCGGTGAACGGCCCGAAGGAACGGCGCGCGGTCGGCGTAATGCCCGCCGAGCTGCCCGCCGAGGCGCCGGTTGCGCGGGTAACCCTGACCCGGCACGCCATCGTCGCCAGCCGCGCCGTGATGATCGCCGTCGCGGGCCAGGCCAAGCGCGACGTGATCGAGCGCGCGATCAAGGACGGGCCGATGTCTCCCTATCCGATTGGCCGGGTGCTCGCCGACGCCGAACTGCCGATCGACATTCACTGGAGCGCGTAACGCATGCTGAACGCCGAGATCGCAGCCGTTACCGATCGCATCATCGAACGGTCAAAATCGGGCCGCGCCGCCTATCTCGCGCTGATCGAGCGCGAGCGAGACGGGGGTGCGCGGCGCCCGACACTGGGCTGCGCCAATCTTGCGCACGGCTATGCCGGGACGGAGGAAGACCGCGATACGATGAAGGCGGGACGCGCGATGAACATCGGCATCATCACCGCCTACAACGATATGCTCAGCGCCCATGCGACCTATTACCGCTATCCCGAACAGATAAAGCTCTGGGCGCGCGAGGCAGGCGCGACGGCGCAAGTCGCAGGTGGCGTGCCCGCAATGTGCGACGGCGTGACGCAAGGCTATGCCGGCATGGAGCTGTCGCTGTTCAGCCGCGACACGATTGCGCTGTCGACCGCGATTGCGCTGAGCCACGGCATGTTTGAGGGAGCCGCCCTGCTCGGTATCTGCGACAAGATCGTGCCGGGGCTGCTCATGGGGGCGCTGCGTTTTGGCCATATGCCGATGATCCTGATCCCCGGCGGGCCGATGCGTTCGGGCATTTCCAACAAGGAAAAGGCCCGCACTCGTGAGCTCTATGCCGAGGGCAAGGCGACCCGCGACGAATTGCTCGATTCAGAAATCGCCGCCTATCATTCAAAGGGCACCTGCACTTTTTACGGGACCGCCAATTCGAACCAAATGATGATGGAAATGATGGGGCTGCACATGCCGGGTGCCGCCTTCATCAATCCCGGCACCAAATTGCGGCAGGAACTGACCCGCGCCGCTGTCCACCGCATCGCGCAGATCGGCTGGGATGGCGATGATTACCGGCCGCTTGGCCGCTGCATTGACGAAAAGGCGATCGTCAATGCCGCCATCGGCCTGCTCGCAACGGGGGGATCGACCAATCACCTGATCCACCTGCCCGCGATTGCGGCTTGTGCCGGGATCATCATTGATTGGGACGATTTCGACCGGCTTTCGCGCGTCGTGCCGCTGGTCGCGCGCGTTTATCCCAATGGATCGGCCGATGTGAACCAGTTCGAGGATGCAGGCGGGCTGGGCTATGTCATTCGCGAGTTGCTGAGCGAGGGTTTGCTCCACCGCGATCTGATGACGGTGGCCGGTGATGACCTGTCGGCCTATGCGGTGCGCGCGGTGCTGGAGCAAGACACGCTGGCCTGGCGCGATCCGGGCGCGAGCGGCGATGACACGATCCTGAAACCCGCCGCCGCGCCCTTTGCGGCGGAGGGCGGATTTCGTATTCTGTCAGGCAATCTGGGCCGGGCGTGCATCAAAGTGTCTGCTGTTGAGCGCGACCGCTGGACGATTGAAGCTCCGGCGCGGGTGTTTGACGATCAGGCCGCGGTGCAAGCGGCTTTCAAGGCGGGCGAACTGGACCGCGACGTCGTGGTCGTCGTGCGGTTTCAGGGACCGCGCGCCAATGGGATGCCCGAATTGCACAAGCTGACCCCGCCGCTCGGCGTGCTGCAAAACCGGGGCTTCCGCGTCGCCCTTGTCACCGATGGGCGGATGTCGGGCGCATCGGGCAAAGTCCCTTGCGCGATCCACGTCAGCCCCGAAGCGCTGGGCGATGGCCCACTCAGCAAAGTGCGCGACGGCGATGTGGTGCGCGTGTGTGCGGTGACCGGCCAGCTTGAGGCACTGGTCGACGCCGGTGGATGGGCGGCACGCACACCAGTGCCCGCGCCACCTGCTGCCACCGGCACCGGGCGCGAGCTGTTTTCGCTGTTCCGCCTCCGCGCCAATACGGCAGAGCAAGGCGGCTCGGCGCTGCTCGCGGTGATGGGGGCATGATGCAGCTGGTCGCGGTCGACATCGGCGGCACCCACGCCCGCTTTGCGCTTGCCGAAGTAGCGGACGGGCGCGTGGTGTCGCTCGCCGATCCGGTGACACTCAAGACGGCGGAACACGCCAGCCTGCAAACCGCGTGGGAGGCATTTGGCGCGCAAGTCGGGCCGCTGCCCCGTGCGGCGGCGATTGCGGTGGCATCGCCGGTGGGCGGCGAACTTATCAAGCTGACGAACAATCCCTGGGTTATCCGCCCGGCACTGGTAAAGGAGCGGCTGAGCGTCGACGACTTTGTCCTCATCAATGATTTTGCGGCGGTCGGCCATGCGGCGGCGCAAGTCGAGGCGGCGATGTTTGCGCATATCAGCGGCCCCGATGTGCCGCTGGCATCGCGCGGCGTCATCACCGTGTGCGGCCCCGGCACGGGGCTGGGCGTGGCGCAGGTGTTGCGAACCGACACCGGCTATCATGTGCTGGAGACCGAAGGCGGGCATACCGATTTCGCCCCGCTCGACAGTATCGAGGACGCGCTGCTCCGCCGGTTGCGCACCGATCACGGACGCGTGTCGGTGGAGCGCGTGGTCGCTGGCCCCGGCATAGTCGGCATTTATCGCACGCTTGCCGAAATCGAAAAGCGCGACGATCCGCGGCTCGATGACAAGGCGATCTGGACGTTGGCGTTGGCGGGCAACGACAGCCTGGCGCTGGCCGCGCTTGACCGTTTCTGCCTCAGTCTCGGCGCGGTGGCGGGGGATTTGGCGCTTGCGCATGGGGCCAAGGGGGTGGTGATAGCGGGCGGGCTTGGCCTGCGGCTGAAAGATCATCTCGCGCGCTCTGGCTTTGGCGAGCGGTTCGCCGCCAAGGGACGGTTCCGCAGCCTGATGGAGCAAATCCCCGTCAAGCTTATCACCCATCCCCAACCCGGCCTGTTCGGTGCTGCTGCGGCCTTTGCGAAGGAATTTGCCCAATGACCGATATTGCCGCAATCATGGCGACTAGTCCCGTTATCCCCGTGCTGGTAATCGACGATGTGGCAACTGCCCGCCCGCTTGCCGAGGCGTTGGTCGCAGGGGGATTGCGCGTGCTTGAAGTGACGCTGCGCACGCCCGCCGCCCTTGACGCGATCCGCGCGATGAAGGGCGTGCCGGGGGCGATTGTGGGCGCGGGCACCGTCGTTACTGCGGGACATTTTGCCGCGGCCCATGATGCCGGTGCAGAGTTCATCGTGTCGCCCGGGCTGACCGAGCGGCTGGCCGCGCCCGTTATCGACAGCGGCATCCCCTTCCTCCCCGGTGTGGCGACGGCGGGCGATATCATGCGCGGGCTCGACCTTGGCCTTACCCATTTCAAATTCTTCCCGGCGGAAACGAGCGGCGGGCTGAAAGCGCTAAAGGCACTTGCCGCGCCGTTTTACCAGTGCCGATTTTGCCCGACTGGCGGGATCAGCGCGGCAACCGCACCCGACTGGCTAGGCTTTGATCCAGTGCTGTGCGTCGGCGGGAGCTGGGTGACGCCCAAGGGGGCGACCATGGCCGAGGTGGAAGCATTGGCACGGGCCGCAAGCGCTTTGCGCCCCTAAATCCCGCGCTCAGCACGAAACGCGCGCCATTTGCGCACATTGGCGTTATGCTGCTCCAGCGTGTCGGCAAAGGCATGGCCGCCCGTGCCATCCGCCACGAAATAGAGCGCACGGCTGTCCGCAGGATCAAGCACCGCGTCGATGCTCGCCCGCCCCGGATTGCAGATCGGACCAGCAGGGAGCCCAGTCATCGCATAAGTGTTATAAGCGTTGCGCGCCCGCACTTCAGACAACAGGATGCGCCGACCAAGCGGCTTGCCCCGTGTGATCGGGTAAATAATCGTCGGGTCCGCCTGAAGCATGATTCCCTGTTTCAGCCGGTTGGAATAAACTGCGGCCACCAGCCGCCGCTCGCTGGGCTTGCCGGTCTCCTTTTCGACGATAGAGGCAAGGATCAGCGCTTCCTCGGGCGTTTTGACCGCAATACCGGGTTTGCGCTGCGCCCAGGCATTGGCGAGATAATTGGTCATCGCATCACGCATCCGCGCGATGATGGCGGCGCGGTCGTCGCCACGCTCGAAACTGTAGCTGTCGGGAAGCACCGACCCCTCTGGCGGCACGTCCACGGTGCCGGTCAGTTCCTTCATGGCGTCGAGCCGCTCCTTCACCAGCACCGCCGGCCACCCCTCTGGCACGGTGATGAAGCGTTGCAGCGTGCGTCCGCCCTGGAGCAGCTTCAAAATGTCGGCGGCACTGGCGCGGGCGGGGATGCGGAACTCGCCGACCTTGATCGGCGCACTGCCCCCCAGCACTCGCGCATAAAGCCGAAAGCGATCGGCCGAATAGATCGCGCCCGCCTGCTCAAGCTGTGTCGCGGTCTGCGCCAGCGTGGCGCCGTCCCGCACCTCGAACCGGCTCGGCTTGACCAGCGGTCCGCGCCCGCGCCATTCCTGCGCGATCAGGCCCGCGCCCGCGCCCAATGCCAACAAAATGACGATCGCGATCCGCCAGAACCAGCGCCCCGAGGATCGACCGCGCCGCGCCGCCACTGCCGCGCGCCTACTCAAACGCCTTCATCACCAGGCTGGCATTGGTGCCGCCAAAGCC
>DHHS01000032.1:9031-9155 GCA_002403415.1 Sphingomonas sp. UBA4766
TGCCGCCAAAGCCGAAGGAATTGTTGAGCACGGCCTTTACCCGCCGCTCGCGCGCGACCAACGGGACCAGGTCGACACCCTCTGCACCGTCGTCGGGTTCATGCAGGTTGAGCGTTGGCGGCAC
>DHHS01000033.1:0-15410 GCA_002403415.1 Sphingomonas sp. UBA4766
GCGCTGATTGGTGATCGGCTGGCGGGGCGGGTCGCGCTGGTTTCGTCGTTCGGGGCGGAGGCGGCGGTGCTGCTGCACATGGTGGCGCAGGTGGACTCGAGCGTGCCGGTGATCTTCCTCGACACCGGCAAGCATTTTCCCGAAACGCTCGCCTATCGCGATGCGCTCGCAGCAAAGCTGGGGCTCACCGACCTGCGCAGCCTCACCCCCGACCCCGCCGATCTCGCCGCGCGCGATGCGGCGGGCGAGCGCTGGTCCTACGACCCCGATGGCTGCTGCGACCTGCGCAAAGTCCGCCCGCTCGCCCGCGCGCTGGCCGGGTTCGACGCGACGATTTCGGGCCGCAAAGCGTTTCAGGCGGGCACCCGCGCCGCGCTCCCGCTGGTCGAGATCGACGCGAGCGACACCGCCGGCCGCCTCAAGATCAACCCCTTGCGCGACTGGGGGAAGGCCGACCTCGACGCCTATTTCGCGACCCACACCCTCCCCCGCCACCCACTCGAAGCACAGGGCTATCCCTCAATCGGCTGCGCCCCGTGCACGAGCGCGGTGGCCGAGGGCGAAGATGCGCGCGCGGGGAGATGGCGCGGGTTTGCGAAGGTGGAGTGTGGGATACATGTGGGGGGTGGTAGTTCGAACGATTAGCTTGCGGTTTGCTGTGAGCAAGCGGCTCGCGAGTCAAGCTGGCGCCCTGATCCACTTCGTACCAGAATTTTTACTTTCCCTTGATGGCTTTCTGATCAAATATAAATTGCTCTTGTGATTGATCAGCCCAATATAGAGCATGCGATTTCGGAAGGAGACTGCGTATGCCGTTTTATTTCCGAAAATCTGTTAGTGCTGGACCTTTCCGATTTAACTTCTCTCGCGGTGGTGTTGGCGTCTCGGTGGGAGTAAAGGGCCTGCGCTTCGGAACCGGGCCTCGCGGACATTATGTCCACGCCGGAAGGAATGGTTTCTATTATCGTGCTACGTTGGGCAGACCCGGCCAACGCGCTGCAGAAACTACGTCGCCTCAACTACCACCATTAATTCCGGCATCCACCCACGAAGATGGCGTGGAAATGGTCGAGATCGAGTCTGCTGACGTGCTTGCGATGAGAGATGAGACATTTGCCGAGCTACTTGACGAAATTAATGCGAAACGGCGTCAAACCCGGATGTCAGTCCTGCTCGGTTGGTCGTTTGGAGTTCTCGGGCTTTTTGTAGCGCTCGGTGCCGGGGTAGCTTGGCTCCCGCTAATCCTACTCGGAGGCGTTGGCTGGACAGTCGGCCGATGGCTCGATTCCTATCGGCGCACATGCGTCCTCTATTATGATCTCGACCCCAACGTGCAGCAAGCATATGAAAGAGCAATTGCCAGTTTCGACGGGCTGGTAAGTTGCGTCGGTAAATGGCACGTAGAGGCCGGTGGTGTTATTCAAGATGTTGTTACTTGGAAAAGGAATGCGGGGGCATCGCATCTAGTACGCAAGAAACCGACGGTGCTGGCATACAAGATGCCTACAGCGGTAACTTCAAATTTGACCCCACCAGCGCTGCACGTCGGTAGGCAAATAATTTATTTTTTTCCTGATGTTGCGTTGGTTGATGACGGACAAAAAGTCGGTGCCATCGGTTATTCAGCTTTACAAATCGCATGGCAAGATTCGAACTTCATAGAAGAAGGAACGGTCCCACGCGACGCGCAAGTAATTCGCCATACTTGGAAACACCCTAACAAGAGCGGTGGTCCGGACAAGAGATTTCGAGACAACCGTCAAATTCCCGTGTGCCGGTATGAAGCGATGCATCTCAGCAGCGCGACTGGGCTCAATGAATTAGTTGAGTTCTCAAAGACTGGTGTCGCTGGCCCATTCGCCTCCGCCTTACGAAGTCTGCCAAAGAATACGGCTCTGACCGAAGTTCCAGCACTACCGCACAGAACATGATGTGAAGCTGCCGCAATCACGGCGGCGTATGATTAGCGATTTTGGATGAGCGCTCCCTCTTGACAAAACCAACCAAATAGGTTAAAACTCCTCCCCATCGCCACCCCTTCGAAAAGGCCAGCGCGGGGGTGGTGATGGGGTCGCCGTGCCGCCTCGCAAGGGGCCAAGCGGTGATCTTCGACCGGCGCGGAAAAGTCGTTTGGGTAAGACGGATCCGCATCACCCCGGCACCGATAAGATAAACGCACGTAGGGCGTCGCGGCGGCGGGCAACCGCCCAAGCGGCTAAACTCGAAAGCAGCCACCATAGGCCGGAAGAATTTTCCGGTGACGGCGTGCACTTCATCGGGCCAACATCAGTCTCGGCGCCAAAAGACTGAACGCATCAATCCCAAGTCGCCGAGCCCCGAACGCGTGGCATGAACGCGCCGGTCGATTTCCCCCGCTCCCCGGCGGGTGTCCTCATTTTGCGCCCGGAGTCCGTGTGCGCGCGGTGGGGCTATGCCCCTGCATCCGCTACCCGCTTCACTGCCACCACTTGCCCCGTGGTGCACTCGGCACCCGCAAGCCAATCGCGCAGCGCCACGACATCGGCGGGGTCGGCCCCTTCCCCCACATCAATCGCGCACAGCCGTGTCGCCGGCGCGCACTCGATCGCGAGCGGAGCAATCGCGGCGAGGATCAGGTGGCGCTCAAGTGCTGCAATATCGGGCGCGACCTCAACGACGATCACCGCCGCCGCCCCGCCACCGCGCACCGCATCCACCAACGCCCCCACGGTGGCCCCGGCGGCCAGGGCAATCACGCGCGCGCCCATCGCTATCGCCGGTGCCGCAGCAGCGTGATGCCGATCGACTCACCATTTTCCGAAATCGCTAGCTTGACGATCTTGACCCGGACCCAGCGCACGCGCGCATCCTGAGCGATCAGCATGTCGGCAATATGGTCGGCGACCGCCTCGATCAGGGTGAAATGCACGCCGTCGGGGATCGCGCTGGTCGCGGCACGTTTGAGGTCGAGATAGTTTTTGGAACCGCCCAGCGGCGTGTCGGGCGCAAAATGCGCCGGGCACTCCAGCTCGACCGTGATCGAAATCCGCAATGGCTGCGGCAAGTGCGTTTCTTCGGAATAAATGCCGGTCAGCACCGGCACTTCGATATCATGCACTTCGAGTTCGAGACGGTCGGTCAAGCGGGGCACCTCCGGGACGGGTCAGCGCGCGCCCATAGCAGCTTTGCCGCGCCGTGAAAGGGTTCAGGCCGCAGCACTTGGCCGCGCCGACACCGCATCATACCAACGGCGCACGTGGATGTCGCCATCGCGGACGGTCAGCTTGGCGGCCTTGGCAAAGTCGATCGTCACCAATGCGGTGATATCGGCAAAGGTAAAGGCATCGCCCGCGATCCATTCGCTTCGCGCCAGCCGCGCGTCGAGCGCGTCGACAAACGCCCCCCACATGATCGCACCGCGCGTCGCCAGTTCGGGGATCAGCGGGATGGTCGGCCATTTGCCCGGCGCACCGCGCCCCTCCATCGCGGGGCGGGTGTTGCGAAAGGCATAGACGGCGGCGGCATAACCGTCATTTTCGATCCGCCGGGTCCAGCTTTCGATGCGGCCAATCTCAACCGGCGTCACCCCGAACAGCGGGGGATCGGGGTAAAGCGCTTCGAAGTAGCGACAAATCGCTGCCGATTCGCAAATCACTTCGCCCGATTCGAGCTCAAGTGCGGGCACGGTGCCGCGCGGGTTGATCGCGAGATAGGCATCGCCGAAATGTTCGCCGCTCCGCAGGTCAATCTCGACCCGGTCCACAGTGATTGCCTTTTCAGCCAGGTAAATGCGCACGCGGCGCGGGCTTGGTGCCCAGGCGGAATCATAGAATTTCATGGCGTCCCCGCTCCCATTTGTTTTTGTGCGTCCACACGGTAAAGCGCGCCGCCCCCTTTCGTCCATCACCGATGGAGCCTTGCGATCAAACTTGTTTCACTCGCCGATATTGCGCCCGAAGCGGTCGATGCGCTGCTCGACCGGGCGTTCGGTGCGGACCGCCGGTCGCGCACCGCCTACCGGATTCGCGCTGGCGCCGAACCGGTGGCGGCGATCAGCCTCGCGCTCCTCGATGGGGCAACGCTGATCGGCACCTTGCAATGCTGGCCGGTTGCGCTCCACCGCGATGACGGGGGCCGCGTGCCGCTGGTGATGGTGGGGCCGGTCGCGATTGCGCCGCCGCATCAGGGGCACGGCCACGGCACCACGCTGATGCTGGCGATGCTCGAACGCGTGCGCGCGCTGGGACTGGCGGAACCGCTGATGCTGATCGGGGATCCGGAGTATTATGCACGATTTGGCTTTACCGCCGATGCGACGCGCGAATGGCGGGTGCCGGGGCCCGTCGAGCGGCACCGCCTGCTCGCGCATGGTGCTGTGCCAGCCGGTGCGGGAATATTGGGGCCGCGCGGCTGACGCCTTTACGCGGGGCGCGCCCGCGCCTACCTGAACCCCCATGCCCATGGACCCGCTGCCCGACCTAGCCACCTTGTCGCTGGCCGAAATTGCCCGGCTGGTGGAGGAGCAACGGCTGCCGCCGGTCGAGCGCTGGAACCCGACGCATTGCGGCGACAGCGAGATGCGGATCGCGCGCGACGGCACCTGGTATCATCAGGGCTTGCCGATTGGCCGCCCGGCCATGGTGCAGTTGTTCGCGCGGATTTTGCGCCGCGAGGCGGATGGCGGCTATGTGCTGGTCACCCCTGTTGAAAAGCTCGACATTACCGTTGAGGATGTCCCGTTCATCGCGCTGGAAATGAAGCGCGACGGCGCGGGCCAGGACGCACGGATCGCGTTCCGGCTGAATACCGGCGATCTGGTGGCGGCGGGGCCCGACCACGCGCTGCGCTTTACCGAGAGTGATGATGGCCCCCGCCCCTATCTCCATGTGCGCGGCGGGTTGGAGGCGCGGCTGACCCGCCCCGTCTATTACGAACTGGCCGAGATCGCGCTGGGCGAAGGGGCCGACCCGCCTGGCCTATGGAGCAACGGCGCGTTCTTCGCGTTTGCACCCGGCGCATGATGCTGGCCGCGCGCTTGCAGCGAGGATTGGACGGGGCGGCGACCGGGCTCGACTTGCTGCCGGGCGACAGCCGTGACCTGCTGACGCTTGCTACCCCACCAACGCCGGCTGCCGTGCTGATCCCGGTTACCGACCGCGCCGAACCCGGCGTCATCCTGACCCGGCGCACCGACACGCTGCGCCGCCATGCCGGGCAAGTCGCCTTTCCCGGCGGGCGGATCGATCCGGAGGATGCCGATGCAGCGGCGGCGGCGCTGCGTGAAGCGGCGGAAGAAATCGCCCTCCCGCCCGCTGCGGTGCGCGTGATCGGCGCGGGCGACCGGTATCGCACCGGTACCGGCTATGACATTACCCCCATTATCGGGATCGTGCCGCCTGATCTTGCGCTCATCCCCAGCGAAGCCGAAGTGGCGGCCGTATTCGAAGTCCCGCTCGCTTTCCTGATCGACCCCGCCAATCACCACCGCGCCACTGCGGAATGGCAGGGCAAGGCGCGGCAATTCTATGAAATCCATTGGGATGGTCACCGGATCTGGGGCGCGACGGCGGGGATAATCGTCAATCTTGCACGGCGGCTGGCGTGAGCGGGGTCACCCTGCCCCAGGCGCCGTGGCGGAGGCGCGCCCGGCTGGCGGCGCTGTGCGATGCGCTGGGCGCAGCGGCGGGGGACTCGCGCTTTGTCGGCGGGATTGTGCGCGACACGCTGGTCGGGATTGCCGCGCATGACATCGACATCGCCACCCGCTTGCCCCCCACAGACGTCATGGCGCGGCTGCGCGCCGCCGGGATCAAGGCTGTGCCCACCGGCATCGCGCATGGCACGATCACCGCTGTCCTGCCCGATGGGCCGGTGGAGGTCACCACGCTGCGCCGCGATGTCACGACCGATGGTCGCCACGCCACCATCGCCTATACTGACGACTGGCGCGAGGATGCGGCCCGGCGCGACTTTACCATCAACGCGCTCTATGCCGATCCGGTGAGCGGCACCGTGTTCGATTATTTCGGCGGGCTGAGCGATCTGACCGCGCGGCACGTGCGCTTCATCGGCGACCCATTGAAGCGGATTGCTGAGGATCATTTGCGGATCCTGCGGTTCTTTCGCTTCCTTGCCCGGTTTGGCGATGCACCCGATGCCGATGCCCTTGCCGCGTGCGCCAAGCGCGCCAACGACCTGATGGCGCTCAGTCGCGAACGCATCGCCGATGAGCTGCTGAAGCTGCTCGTGACCGATCGCGCGCCGGACATCGCCGCCCTGATGATCACCCATGGCATATTTGCGCCTGTCCTTCCCGAAGTCACCAGCGCCAAGCGGCTGGGGCATGTGACGGCGGTGGAGGCAGCCGCCGGACTTGCCCCCGATCCGGTTCGGCGGCTGGCCGCACTGCTTCCCGATGATCCCGCGCTCGGCGAGCAGATTGGCGCGCGGCTCAAGCTGTCAAATGCGCAGCGCAAGCGGCTGATCTCGGCGTTGACGCCCGAGACGGGCGCGCCGCATGCGCTTGGCTATCGGCTGGGGATAGAGGGCGCGCGCGACCGGCTGGCGCTCCACTTGCCCCCAACTGAGGCGACCGTCGCCATCGCCGGGCTACGCGAATGGGAAGTGCCACGGCTGGGGATTTCAGGCGGTGATCTCGTCGCCATGGGGCTGTCGCGCGGCCCCGATGTCGCGCGTGCGCTCCGCCAGATCGAGGATCAATGGGTGGCGGAGGGTTTTCCAGATGCGCCGCGCGTCACCGCCATTACGGCCGAGATCGTGGCTCAGGCTTTGCGCGCGTCCACCAGCGCATAGGCCTCATCCGCCATCACGGCATGGCCAAAATGATAGCCCTGTGCATAGGTGCAGCCCAGCGCGGCCAATGTCTGCGCAAGTTCGTGGGTTTCCACACCCTCCGCCGTTGTTTTCATGCCAAGCGCCTGCGCCAGGCTCAGGATCGCGCGCGTAATCGCAATCTTGTCGCGATCCGCGAGCATCCCGGTCACGAAACTGCGATCCATTTTCAGCACGTCGATCGGCAATTTCTGGAGATTGGCGAGGTTGGAATAGCCCGTGCCGAAATCATCCATCGCGAGCGTAACATCCAGCGCCTTCAGCGCCTGCATGATCTGGGCAATCCGGTCAGGATCGGCGATCAGCGCGCTTTCGGTCAACTCAAGCGTGAGGCGGTGCCCGGCGATGCCACTGGCCTCCAGCGCCTGCTTCACCAATTGCGGCACATTGTCGCGCTGCAACTGGATCGCAGAGACGTTGACCGCCATTTTGACGCTGCGATCGCCGCCGCGCGCATCCCAGGCGGCCAGCGTCGCCACCGCTTCGCGCAACGCCCAGCGCCCCAGCGGCACGATCAGCCCCGATTCCTCCGCCACTGGAATGAACGCGCCTGGCCCGACATCACTCCCGCCATCGCTGCGCCACCGGGCCAGTGCCTCGAACGCGACAATCCGCCCGCTCGCCAGGTCGACAATCGGTTGATAGGCAAGCGTCAGGCTTTGCGCGTCGATGGCGCGGCGCAGCGCGGTTTCCAGCCCGAATTCGGCGCGCGCGCGGTCAAATGCCTGCGGCTGATACGCCTCGACCTCGCCCGACACCTTGGACCGCTTCGTGGCAAATTGGGCATGGCGGACCAGATCCTCGGCATCGTCCACCGGATCACCGCCGAACGCCACACCGATCGAGCAGGACACGCGAATCTCGAAATCCGATAAGCGAAAGGGGGTCGATAACGTGGCCAGCACGCGCTTGGCGAGATGATCGGCATCCTGCCGACCCTGATCGAGCGTCAGCATGATCGCAAACTCATCACCGCCAATCCGCGCGAGCACATCGCCCCCGCGGAGCGCACCACGAATGCGCCGGGCAACCGTAATCAACAGCTCATCGCCTGCAAGCGAACCAAGGCACGCATTGACACGGTTGAACCGGTCAAGGTTGACGATCATGACGGCATAGCGTTCATTATCGACACTCGGCTCGGCGATCAGTGTTTCGAGCGTTTCGACAAAGCCTTCGCGATTGGGCAGCCCGGACAGGGCGTCGGTCAGCATTTCACGGCGCAAATTCTGCTCGGTGCGGCGCTCGCCCGTGCAATCAATCAACGTGACCAGGCAGCGATTGTCACCGCGCGTCGAACGCGCCAGATGCACCTGATAATGGCGGCAGTCGACCGTATCGCCATATTGCCAGATAAAGTCATTGCTGGCCGCGCCCGACACCGCAAACGCGTTCACCCGCTCGCCAATCTGCATGAGCAGGGGGGCCGCATCCCCCTCCCCGGCAAGGCCCAATACCCTGAGCGGCCGGTTCATTTCCACCGCCGTCAGCACCCCGGCATCATGCTCGATCATCAGCGCCGGAATGGGAAGCAACCCGATCAGCGGTTCGCAATCTTGACTGGGCGGCGGCGGGCTGTCTTGCCGGCGCGTGCCTGACAAGTGCTGCAAAAGCGATCGGGGCAAGCGAACAGCCATCTTCGCCTGCCATAATGACTAGTCGTTAAGGGTCACTGAAGCGGGCGCGCGGGCTCCGATTAAAAGCGATTGTCGCGCGGAAAGCCGGTGGGCGGCGGTCGCCCCGCTGCTCCCCGCACCGCGCGCCAGGGGAGCAGATCGGATTCGGTGCGCGTCCGCCCGCTCTCGCCCCCCATTGCCCAGCTTAGCCCATTTGCGAGCACCAGGCCGGTCGCGTCGCTCAGCCCGCCATCGCGGTAACGCTGAAGCTGAACCCCCTGCCCGCGCGCCATTTCGGGCAGCTCGACCAGCGGAAAGATCAGCATCTTGCGGTTGTCGCCAATGACCGCAACATGATCGTCGGTATCGCCCAGCGCCCGAACGAGATGCAGCCGCGCGCCGGGGCGCGGCGTCATCACCGTCTTGCCCTTGCGCGTTTCGGCGATCAGGTCGGCGGCCTGCGCTACAAAGCCGCGCCCATCGCTTGCCGCCAGCAGTACGCGCGCGCTGCGCCCCGCCGCGAACAGCGCAACGATATCGACACTTCCGTCCAGGTCGATCATCAGCCGCACCGGCTCGCCAAAGCCGCGCCCACCGGGCAGCTTGTCGGCGGCCAACGTGTAAAAGCGCCCATTCTCCGCTGCGAGCAGCAACTTGTCGGTGGTCTGCGCGTGAAACGCAAATGCGGGGCCGTCGCCCTCCTTGAACTTCAGCGCATCGGCAGACGTCAGGTCGCCATGCCCCTTCATCGCCCGGATCCAGCCGCGCTGCGACAGGATGACGGTAATCGGCTCGCGCTCGATCATTGCCTCCAGCGGGATGACGCGCGCCGGGCCCGCCTCAGCGATCACGGTGCGCCGCGCGCCCAGCGGCGTATCGCGGCCATAGCGTTTGGCGATCACGGCAAGGTCGGCCTTCATCCGCGCGCGTTGCAGCGTGTCGGACGCCAGCAACGCCTCCAGCCCGCCGCTTTCGTCGGCCAGCGCATCACGCTCGCGCCGCAGCTCCATTTCCTCCAACCGCCGCAACTGGCGAAGGCGCATGTTCAAAATCGCCTCTGCCTGCCGGTCGCTCAGCGCGAATTCGGCGACCATCACGGGCTTTGGCTCATCCTCGGTGCGAATAATCTCGATCACCCGGTCAAGGTTCAGGAACGCGATGATATACCCATCGAGCAGCTCGATCCGGTCGGCAATCTTGCCCAGCCGGTACCGGGTGCGCCGCCGAAGCACGATGAATTGGTGGTCGATCCACGCCGCAAGCGCCTGTTTCAGGCTCATCACGCGCGGGGTGCGCTGCGCGTCGAGCACGTTCAGGTTAAGCGGCACCCGAACTTCGAGATCGCACAGGCGGAACAGGCTTTCCATCAGCGTGTCGGCGTCAACGGTGCGGCTGCGCGGCTCAAGGATCAGGCGGATCTCGCTGTCCGATTCGTCGCTGACATCGGCGAGGATCGGCAGCTTCTTGTCATTGATAAGCGCGGCAATCGCCTCGATCAGCTTGCCCTTTTGCACACCATAAGGGATTTGGGTAACGATAATCCGCCACGTGCCCCGCCCCTGATCCTCAACCTGCCAGCGCGCGCGCACCCGAAAGCTGCCGCGCCCGGTCGCATAGCTTTCGGCAATCGCCGCCGGGCTGTCGACCACGGTGCCGCCGGTCGGAAAATCCGGACCCTGAACATAGGCAAGCGGATCGGCATCGGGATCGTCGATCATAGCGGTCGCTGCATCGATCAGCTCGGCGGCATTGTGTGGCGGGATGCTGGTCGCCATGCCCACCGCGATGCCGCTCGCGCCATTGGCCAGCAAATTGGGGAACAGGCCGGGGAACAGCTCCGGCTCCTCCTCCTCGCCATTATAGGTCGGGCGAAGGTCTGCGCCGTCATCGTCAATGCCGTCCATCAGGTCGATCGCAACCTGCGTCAGCCGCGCTTCGGTATAGCGATAGGCGGCGGCATTATCGCCGTCGATATTCCCGAAATTGCCCTGCCCGTCGACCAGCGGATAGCGCAGCGCAAAATCCTGCGCGAGGCGCACCATCGCGTCATAGACCGATTGATCGCCATGCGGGTGATACTTGCCGATCACATCGCCGACGACGCGCGCGCATTTCTTATACCCCTGGCTCGGGTCGAGCCGCAGCAGCCGCATTGCCCAGAGCAGGCGGCGATGCACCGGCTTCAGCCCGTCGCGCACATCGGGGAGCGAACGCGCTGTAATCGTCGACAGCGCATAGACCAGATACCGCTCCGACAGCGCGCTGTCGAACGGGGTGTCGAATTGGCCGGGAACATCGCCGGGCGCAGGCGGCGGATCGAGCGTATCGGTGGTCATCACCGCAGCCGTAGCAGCGACCTACCGGCTTGGCCAAGCCCGGATGCGGTGAGGTGGATGGGTGCGAGCGATGCTCAACTATGTCCAAAATGCGGCAACGGACTTTATCCTATCATTTTAATAGGGTAATACTCTCTCATTCCATCAAGGAGTTGAGTCGATGCGCTACCCAGCAATTTTGATGACCGCCCTTGCCCTTAGCGGCTGTGCAAAATCGGATGGCCATCGCGCATCCCTTGCCGAAGAACAGGAAACGAGCGGCCCCGGCGTTGCGATCACAGCAGCGCCGGGTGTGGCCTTTCGCTATGCTTATGACTTCCGCCTGCCCGCCGCGCGCATTGCCGCCACGCAAGAGGCTCATGCACAGGCTTGCGAAACACTCGGCATTGCGCGGTGCCGGATCACCGCGATGCACTATTCCGTCGGCCGCGGCGCGGACCGGATCGACGCCTCGCTGGATTTCAAGCTGGATCCGCTGATTGCGCGCAAATTCGGCGCGGGCGGGATAGATAAAGTGGTCAAGGCGGGCGGCAAGCTTGGTTCGGTCGACATTACCGGCACCGACGTCGGCGGCGCGATCAAGGCGATTGATGACGCAAGCGCGCGCCAACGCGCTGACCTCGACCGTATTGAGGCGCAACTTGCCAAACTGCCCGTGCGCGCGCCTGAGCGCGTTACACTTCAGGAACAGGCCGATGCGCTGCGCGCGGCGCTGAACGCCAATGCCGCCAACAAGAGCGAGCAACAGCAGAGCCTGGCCACGACACCTATGCATTTCGACTATGGCACTACCGACGGCTTCTGGGGCTTTGACGCCGGGTCGCCGATCGGGCTTGCGCTCGGCTTGGGCACGCAATCCTGCTTTGCCGCATTGAGTTTGCTGGCGATTGTGCTGGCGGGGGGTCTGCCCTGGGCGGTGCTGGGGCTGGCCGGCTGGTGGCTCTGGCGAAGGCTGCGTGACCGCTTCGCCCCTGCGTGATTGGCGCGAGGCGTGCGAGCAGCTAACGTCGCGCCATGCGTGCCGTCGTCCTGCTCCTCTTGATGTTGTTCACCGCCATGGCTGACCCCAAACTGCTGACCTGGCCTGACCTGACGGGTCGCCCCCGCCCCGTGCCCGACGCGACGATCAGCTATGGGGGTTCCCCCGAACAAAAGGTCGATCTCTGGCTGCCCAACGCGCCGGGCAGGCACAGGACGGTGGTGATGGTGCATGGCGGGTGCTGGCAGACCGAAATCGCCGACCGCAGCCTGATGAACTGGATCGCCGATGATTTGCGGGGGCGCGGCTATGCGGTGTGGAACATTGACTATCGCGGGGTTGACCGTGCGGGTGGCGGCTATCCCGGCACCTTCGCCGATGCAGGCGCGGCGACGGACGCGCTGCGCGGGGTGGCGGCGCGCTCTCAGCTTGACCTGAACCGCGTGGTCGCGGTCGGTCATTCGGCGGGCGGGCACCTCGCGCTGTGGCTCGCGGGACGTGCCAGTTTGCCCCAGGCCAGCGTACTGCGAACCGCGCACCCGCTACCCATTGCCCATGTCATCAGCCTGGGCGGCCTGCCCGATCTTGAAGCAACGGCGGCCAGCCCCGACAATGGCTGCGGCACCGATGTGATCGCGCGGCTGACCGGCGCGGCGTCCCCCGACCATGCCGATGTCTTTGCTGACACCTCGGTCCCGCGCCTGCTGCCGCTGGGCGTTGGGCAGGACCTGGTCAATGGTGAGGACGACCGTATCATCCCGATGCGGCTGGGCACCGGCTATACGGCCAAGGCGCGCGCGAGCGGGGACCGCGTGACACTCCACCGCATTCCCGCCACCGGCCATGTCGAGCTGATCGCTCCCGAAAGTGCGGCTTGGGCGCGCGCTGTCCAACTGATCGACGCGGCATTCGTCCAATGATCAAATCGCCGATGACGCTGGACGAAGCCCGCGCGCGCGACGCCACCGATCCGCTGCGCGGGTTTCGCGATCGGTTCGCGCTGCCCGACGGGGTGATCTACCTCGACGGCAATTCGCTGGGTGCGCTGCCCAGAGCAACGGTCGCGCGCGTCGATGATCTGATGACGCGGCAATGGGGTGATCGGCTGATCCGCAGTTGGAACGAGGGGTGGATCGACACGCCGCAGCGCATTGGCGACAAAATTGCGCGGCTGATCGGCGCGGGGCCCGGCGAAGTCATCGCAACCGACTCCACGTCGGTCAATCTGTTCAAACTGTTGAGCGCGGCCCTCCATGCCCAGCCCGACCGGCGCGTTATCCTGAGCGAAGCCGGGAATTTCCCGACCGATCTCCACATCGCCGAAGGGGTGGCCGCGGGCATCCCCGGCGCGACCTTGCGCGTCGTCCCGCGCGATCAGCTTGGCGCGGCGCTGGGGCACGATGTCGCGGTGCTGATGCTGACGCAGGTGCACTATAAAACCGCCGAACGGTTCGACATGGCCGAATGGACGACCCGCGCCCATGCGGCGGGCGCGATGATGCTATGGGATTTGAGCCATAGCGCAGGCGCCATTCCGGTCAACCTGAACGGTGCGGGTGCGGATCTCGCAGTGGGGTGTGGGTATAAATATCTGAACGGCGGGCCCGGCGCGCCTGGATTCCTGTTCGTCGCGCAGGCGCATCAGGCCCGACTCGGCAATCCGCTGTCGGGGTGGATGGGACATGCTGCCCCGTTTGAGTTTGCCGATGGCTATGCCCCTGCCCCCGGCGTCCGGCGCTGGCTGGCGGGCACGCCGCCAATCCTTGCGATGGCGGCATTGGAGGCAGGCGTCGAGCTGATGCTGGAGGCAGATCCGGCGCTGATTGTTGCCAAGAGCGCCGCGCTGTTCGACACCATGGCGGCGATTGGCGACGCGCTGGGGCTGGCGTGTATTTCCCCACGCGATCCTGCCCGGCGCGGCTCGCACATCGCGTTTCGCCATCCGCACGCCCATGCGCTGTGCCAGGCGCTCATCGCGCGCGGGGTGATTGGCGATTTTCGGACCCCCGATGTGCTTCGGCTCGGCCTGACCCCGTTATATCTCGGGTTTGAGGATGTCGTGCGGGCTGGCGCGATTCTCGACGACGTGCTGACCACCGGCGCCTATCACGACCCGGTCTTTGCGCAGCGTCAAACGGTGACCTAAGCCCACGCCAGATGCGTTGCGTGCAGGGGCACCATCCTGTATGAGAAGCGGTTCCCGCCCCGGCTCTCGCTCGGTCCTTTTAAGGGTCGCGCTGCCGGGGCACGTTATTTTTGAAAGACCATGCGCATGGCTCGCCGCCGCCAAATCTATGAGGGCAAGGCCAAGATCCTCTACGAAGGCCCCGAACCCGGCACGCTAATCCAATATTTCAAGGATGACGCGACCGCGTTCAACGCTCAGAAAAAGGGCACGATCAGCGGCAAAGGTGTGCTCAACAACCGCATTTCCGAACATGTCTTTACACTCCTCGCGCTGATCGGGGTGCCGACGCACTTCATCCGCCGCCTCAACATGCGCGAACAGCTTATCCGGCAGGTCGAAATCGTGCCGATCGAAGTGGTCGTGCGCAACGTCGTGGCGGGCAGCCTCGCCAAACGGCTGGGCATTGAGGAAGGGACCCAGCTTCCGCGCACGATCATCGAATATTATTACAAGGATGACGCGCTCGGCGATCCGATGATTACCGACGAACATATCGCTGCATTCGGCTGGGCGAGCCAGGAGGAGATGCACGACATCGCCGATCTGGCGATCCGGGTGAATGATTTCCTGTGCGGGCTGTTTGCGGGGATCGGCATTCGGCTGGTCGATTTCAAGCTCGAATTCGGGCGCATCTGGGACAATGACTATTCGCGGATCATCCTGGCCGATGAAATCAGCCCCGACGGGTGCCGCCTGTGGGACATGGACAGCGGCGAGAAGCTCGACAAGGACCGATTCCGGCGCGATCTGGGCGGCGAAATCGAAGCCTATCAGGAAGTGGCGCGGCGCCTCGGCCTACTGCCGGAAGGAGCCGAGACGGCGGTGCTCGACCTCGAAAGCCACCGCAAGCGCCGCGGGAAATAGACAATTCAACGGGCGTCAGCCCTTTACCTTCATCCCGCAGATGATGCCGAACACAAAGCAGCAGAACAAGGCAAGCTGCACTTTGCCGCCGGCATCGCTCCAGCCGAAATATTCGCCACCAAATGCGAACAGGGCGATGAAAAGGACCATTGCCAACCCGGCCATCGCGACGCGCCCCTTTTTTGCTTCAAACCACCGCACCAGCGCAGTGGCCGTCGCCGACAGTGCGCCGCATCCGTAAACAAGTGATGAAGGTTGCGGCAAACCGAGCAGAGCGGCATAGCGGCAAAAGCTCAACAAGGAGTTACCCATGAAGCTGCGCATTATCGTCACGCTGAAGCCGGGCGTACTCGACCCGCAAGGGCGCGCGATTCACGGCGCGTTGCGCGGGCTGGGCTTTGCCGGGATCAATGACGTGCGCGCGGGCAAAATCTTCGAACTCGACGTCGCCGATGACACCGATGATGCGGCAATTGACGAGATGTGCCGCAAGTTGCTCGCCAACACCGTCATCGAAAACTATCGGGTGCAGCGCGCATGAGGAGCGCTGTCATCGTCTTTCCCGGTTCCAATTGCGACCGCGACATGGCCGTGGC
>DHHS01000033.1:15780-36476 GCA_002403415.1 Sphingomonas sp. UBA4766
GCTACCCGACCGCGTCGACTTGATCGCGCTGCCCGGCGGCTTTTCCTATGGCGATTATCTGCGCTGCGGGGCGATTGCGGCGCGATCGGCGATCATCCCCGCGATTGTTGCGGCAGCGGAAGCGGGCGTGCCGGTGCTTGGCGTGTGCAATGGCTTTCAGGTGCTGACCGAAATCGGCCTGCTGCCCGGCGCGTTGATGCGCAATGCAGGGTTGGATTTCGTTTGCCGCGACGTGGCCCTTGCGGTGGGCGCGACCAACAGCGCCTTTACGCGCGGCTATGTGGCTGACGAACGCATCGTCATCCCCGTCGCGCACCATGACGGCAATTACACCGCCGATTCTGATACGCTCGACCGGCTGGACGCGGAGGGCCGCATCGCGTTCCGCTATGCCGAAAGCGTCAACGGGTCGGCGCGTGCGATCGCGGGCATATTGAACGCGCAGGGCAATGTGCTGGGCATGATGCCGCACCCCGAACGCCGGATCGAGGCCGCGCATGGCGGCAATGACGGGCGTCGACTGTTTGAGGGGCTGTTGGAGGCGGTGAGCGCTTAGCGCCTGAACAGCGGCGTGAACCGCGCAAGCAAGACAATAGCGCTCGGCCAGAACAGCGTGTTCCAGATATCGTGCCAGTTCGCGGCCAGGTTGATGCGGGTTCGATAAACGATATTGTCGCGCAGATCCCAAGTCTCTCCAGCAAGGGCGGCCAGCAGCACCGCCGCCCAGGGTTTCCAACTGCGCACGGGCCAGCGAAACAGCCAGCAACTCCCGAAAAACAGGCCAAGCCCGACATAGATATGCAGCGCATCCTTGGCGAGGCCGACATGGCTAACCAGCCACCATTTCACCGCCTGAAAGATGCTCGGCGGCATTATACTTCGGCACGAAATGGCGTAAAGTCAGTACCTTCGTCAAACACGTCAACACCCTCGCGGCGCTTCAGAAACCCGACCACCAAATAGGTGAGCGGCGTCAGCAACACTTCCCACCCGACCTTCAGCGCCCATTGCGTCACCAGCACCTGAATGACGAGCGCATTCGTCCACCCTTCCGCTCCCCAAAAGGCGAGTGGATAAAAAATCAGACTGTCAACCGCCTGCCCCGCCACGGTCGACCCGATGGTGCGGGTCCAAAGCTGTTTGCCGCCGGTCCAGATCTTCATGCGCGCAATGACATAGGCGTTGACGAACTCGCCCGCCCAGAAGGCGCAAACCGACGCCAGCACAATCCGCGGCACTTGGCCGAAAATAGTCTCATACGCACCCTGATTCTTCCAATCGGGCGCGGGCGGAAGCGCGACGACGACGAACGACATGAACGCCATGAAGATAACGGCAATCGTCCCCGCCCAGATCACCCGGCGCGCGCGCGAATAGCCATATACCTCGGTCAGCACGTCGCCGATCACATAGGAAATGGGAAAGAACAAAATGCCCGCCCCGAACGGCCAATAACCAAGGCCCGGCACCCAGATTTGCGCGACCTTGCCCGCGCCGATCACGTTCGACAACAGGATGATCGCGACAAAGGCGGCCATAACGAAATCAAAATAGCGAAACGACGCATGGCCCAGATCGCGCGCCGATACTGACTTCAAATCCATGGCAAACCCCAAAACTGCCCCCAAAACGGCTTTGCCAAGCCTTAACGCCGTTTCGCGCCCGCGCAATTGCCGCTATCGACACGCTCAGCGCGCGCCCGTAGTTCAACTGGATAGAGCACGAGCCTTCTAAGCTTGGAGTTGCAGGTTCGAGTCCTGCCGGGCGCGCCATTTCCCTTTTTAGTCCCGAAAATTCACCTAAAGTCTTGAAAGGCAATGCTATTTCCGGCGTTCGAAAGCCTTCAATTCGCTGATATGAGAGATGGCCCGCAAATGCCAGTTTGAGCACTGCGCGCTTGTCCTCCAAACGCTCGGAAGCCCAGAGTTTCTGCGGATTTCCGAGAAATTCCATCGCCGTTCGAAAAGTTTCATCATAGCCACGTGCCGGACGCCCGCAATTTGCGATTCTTTCGCTCAAAAGTGCCTTCCGACTTTCATATTCGCTGACGCGGTTCTCGTAGGCTTTGATCACGGCGGAGCTGTCAGCATCCACGATGCGGTCGAGAAGCTGTTCGATCTTGCGATCAATCTGCGACAGCTCGGAGGCCATCGACTTCTTTTGCTCAGCGGCAGATGCAAGGCGCTGATCCCAGAGATTGCGGAAGATTTTCGCGGCAATCGCGATCAGATCTTCCGAAGGCGCAAGCCGCTTGAGCAGCTCTTCAAATTCGCCTTCAACCTTTGCCCGAGCGATGGACGTCCCAGCGCTTGCGCAGCCCTTCGTGCGGCAGAGGTAATAAGCGTAGTGACCGTGGCTCCCCTTTGACCAGTTGGCGGTCAGGGGATGCCCACAATCACCACAGCACACGAAGCCGCGCAGCGGGAAGTCCGCGTTGATGTCTTTGCGGGAGGGCGCACGAGCTTTGCCGTGGAGCCGTTCCTGATTAGCCAGATAGTGTTGATTTCCGCTGAGAGTTGACCCGGGATTTTCATCGAGAAGTGACCCGGGTGGAGATAGTGTCCCGCGGTGCGGGGCTGGGTCAAGTGGTGGCTTTTTCCTTTCGTGTTTTGGGTGCTGCGGCGCTGGCCCTGAACCGGAAGCTGTCATTGCCAGTTTCCAGGATGTGGCAGTGGTGGGTGAGCCGATCGAGCAGCGCGGTGGTCATCTTGGCATCGCCGAACACCTCGGCCCATTCGCTGAAGCTGAGATTGGTGGTGATGACGACGCTGGTGCGCTCGTAAAGCTTGCTCAAGAGGTGGAACAGCAGCGCACCGCCCGATGGGCTGAACGGCAGATATCCCAGCTCATCGAGGATGATGAGGTGGAGGCGCAGTAGCCGATCGGCAAGCTGGCCGGCCTTGTTCGCAGCCTTTTCCTGCTCAAGCGCATTGACCAGATCCACGGTAGCGAAGAACCGCACCTTCTTGCGATGATGCTCGACCGCGTGAACACCGAGCGCTGTTGCGAGATAGCTCTTGCCGGTGCCAGGTCCGCCGATCAGCACGACATTGTCGGCACCATCGATGAACTCGCCGCGGTGGAGTTGTCGGACCATGACTTCGTTCACCTCGCTGGAAGCAAAGTCGAACCCGGCCAGGTCCTTGTAGGCGGGGAACCGGGCCGCCTTGATCTGGTAGGCGATTGATCGAACTTCCCGTTCGGCCATCTCGGCCTTGAGCAGCTGGGCCAGGATCGGCACGGCCGCGTCGAACGCTGGCGCGCCTTGCTCGATGAGATCGCCGACGGCCTGAGCCATGCCATACATCTTCAACGCCTTGAGCATGACCACCACGGCGGCGCTGGCGGGATCATGACGCATGACGCAGCCCTCCATCGCGAAGGGCAGGCGGACGCCGACGCCGCCGTCGCAATCGCTGCCGAATGAACTTCACTCGCGCGGGGCGGCCCCGGTTGCCCCGCGTGCCGTGTCCCCCCTTACCAATGAAGGAGCCTTGCCTTGGCAATTCCTGACCATGCCCGCACCAATTTCGAGACGCTGCTGGAAGCGGCACAAGCGGGCGATCTCGCGTTGATGGAATGCACCGAGGTTGCCAGCGGCGAAACCCGCTATGTTCTGTGCGCCGTTGGACGTGACGCGGGCGACTATGTGATGACAACGTTCGGGCACCTCGCGCCGGGCAATCCCTACGAGGCCTACATTTCGCCCGCCTGACCCGGCCTGCACCTCCTCAACTTCATTGAAGGAATTCCGACATAACCAACTCGCCTTTGCCGGGTGAACGAGACCCTGTTCGCCAGCTACCGCCATGCCCGCGAGATCATAAGCGCAGGGCGGGAGGACTACAACCAACACCGACCACACACGAGCCTCGACGGGCTCACACCATCGGAATATGAAATCCGGGCCAAACAGGTCCAAAACATGAACAGGGCTAACCTATAATCGCAGACAATCTGGGGAGCAGACCACGTGGCATCACAGGTGTATCCGCTCAAGGCGCGGGACGAGAAGGTGCAATACCGTGATGGCCAGCAGATACGCTGATCCGGCGACAATGAAGATCAATTGATACGAGCCAAACAGCTCTAGAATATAGCCATTGAAGGTTGACATCAGCATGCCGCCAACAGCCCCGATGGTACCACCGACGCCGATCACCGACGCGACGGCGCGTTTCGGAAACAGATCGGAGGGCAAGGTCAGTAAATTGGCTGACCAGGCTTGGTGTGCCGCCGCCGCCAACCCGATAACTCCGACCGCCAGCCAGAGGTTATCGATGAATTGCACGGTAACGATCGGGGTGACGAGCAGAGCGCAGACCGCCATGGTCGATTTGCGCGCGCGATTTGGGCTTCGCCCCGCCTTGAGCTGCGACGAGGATGCCCAGCCGCCCAATACCGAACCAAGATCGGCGAGAAGATAGATCGCAATCAGCGGCGGACCGAAACTTTTAAGATCAAGGCCATGCCTTTTGTGAAGAAAATCTGGCAGCCAAAACAGATATAACCACCAGATGGGGTCAGTCATGAATTTTGCGAGAGCATAAGCCCAAGTCTGGCGAAGCCGTAGCAGCCGTGAAACGGTGACAGGCTGATCGGTGCTCTCGGGCTCGGCGTTGTCACGATCAGACTCGATGTAGGCAAGCTCGGCGGTACTGACTTTCGGATGATCGCGCGGTTGCCGATACAACCCCAGCCAGGCGATCAGCCAAATACAGGTCACAGCACCGATCGAAATGAATGCCGCTCGCCAGCCGTAGGCCAGCGTGATCGCGGGAACCAGTAGCGGCGTCACAATGGGTCCAAGCGCCGTTCCAGCGTTGAAGATGCCTACCGCTAGCGCGCGCTCGCGTTGTGGAAACCATTCAGAAACAGCCTTAAGCGATGCCGGAAACGCACCTGATTCGCCAAAACCCAGCACGGACCGGGCAACGCCGAACTGAAACACGGTATGAATCAGACCATGCCCGATTGATGCCGCCGTCCAGATCACGAAGGCCAGCGCATAGCCGATCCTGACGCCGATCCGGTCGATGATTCTACCAAAGAGTAGAAAGCCGATCGCATAAAAACATTGGAACCAAAAGATGATAGCGGCATAATCAACTTCAGTCCATTTCAATTCGTTCTGAAGCGTCGGCTTCAAAATTCCGATCATTTGACGATCAATGTAGTTTATGCCGATCGCCAAGAATAAAAGCATGCAGATTGCCCAACGATACCAGCCAACAGGATGTGGCAAAAAAACTGCAGCAAATTTTGACATGATCGTCCTCTAACTCTTTTGCCTTCGTGGTTATTAAAGTACTCTATTCTGTAAAATTAATTCAAATGTTTACTTATAATGTAAAATTTCGTGAAGTTTCGAGTTAAGCAATAATATGACTTACTGCGAAACTGCCTTACTAGCATGGGCGCAATCGCACTTTACCAACAGCAGGAAATACGTTGACTGCCACATACGCTGCAGAACCGAACGCGTATTGCCGCAAAGGTTTGCAAAAATGGCGAGCGCGCCAAAAGGCAGGGCGTCCGTCAACACCCTTTGGCCCAATTGAACTGATCGAGTGGCATCGAATCCGTCAGCCGCGCCGCACCGACGCGTCGCTCGACGCCACCACTCAACCGCACAATCTGACGCAGTGTACGATCAGCGATCATCGCAGCATCGCCTGCCGGAACCGGGCGTACCAGCTCGGTATCCAGCGCGATCGGCGGACCAAGGCTGCGATGCCAGGCACGGCGGCAGAACTTGCGATACTCGGTGTCACGCCCCAAGCGGACGTTGGGGTAAAACGCGAGTAAGTCCGCATGGCAAGCCTGCTGGCGATCCGCGGGCCAGCGGCTCAACGCGCCAACCAGCCGCCATCAACGGGCAAGATGGCGCCGTTGACATAATCCGAGGCGGTGGAGGACAGGAAAACAACCGCGCCAGCTAGGTCAGACGGCTTCCCCCAGCGTCTGGCTGGAATACGGTCCAGGATGGCCTGATTGCGTGCGGGGTCGGCACGCAGTTGCGTGGTGTTGGCGGTTGCCATGTAACCGGGCGCGATCGCGTTAACATTAACGCCGTGCGCCGCCCATTCATTAGCCAGCAAACGCGTTATCCCGGCGATTCCCGATTTGGATGCGGTATAAGATGGCACGCGTATCCCGCCTTGGAACGACAGCATCGACGCGATGTTTATGATTTTGCCGCCGCCACTGGCGATCAGGTGTCGGCCAACCCCCTGGGCAAGAAAGAAAGCGCTTTTGAGGTTGACGTTCAGGACATCGTCCCAATCCTCCTCGGTAAAATCCACCGCGTCGGCCCGGCGGATCATCCCAGCATTATTCACTAGAATATCAATGCGTCCAAACGCGGCGAGTGCGCTTTCAACGATGATCGGGACTGGCTCGGTTGAACGCAAATCCGCCTCGAGATTGACGAAACGGCGGCCGAGCGCCTGAATCTGCGCGCCTGTTTCGTGAGCGGGTGACCTGCCGACTGCGGCGATGTCTGCCCCAGCCGATGCAAGTGCCAGCGCCATTGCTTGGCCAAGCCCGGTATTCGCTCCGGTGACGATGGCGGCTTTTCCCGCCAGGCTGAATGGGTTCATTTTATCCCCTCGGAAAATCAGATGTCTTGTGGATCATCGGCGTGGCCGCGCGTTTGTCAGCCGATGAAGCTCGCTCGCCGCGAGCAAGAATGCGCCTGCGCCATAATATTGAGTGTCGGTCGCGCTTACCGCGTCTGGCCCGGCGCCGATGCGCTGAACGTAGCCGATATTCCCATCGGGCAGAATAGCGCCTGCCAAAGCTTTCCAACCTGCCTCGATCCGGGGCATGAAAATCGCACGCGGGAGTAGACCGTGCCGCACTCCCCATGCCATGCCAAACAGGTAAAAGCCCGTACCGCTTGCTTCCGGACTGATGCCGCTCGACCGATCAAGGAGCGAGGCGCCCCAAAAGCCATCAGGCCGTTGTAGTCCGGCAAGCCGGTTTGACATTTGCTTGAAGAGGGCGATGAACACCGAACGCTTGGGGTTGTCCTGCGGCAGCGCTTCGATAATCGGCACGAGGCCTGCATAAACCCAGCCATTCCCCCTGCCCCAGAAGACCTTGCCCCCATTCATCCGCCGGTCAAAAAACCGGCTGTCACGAAAGAAAAGATGCTCTTTTTGATCATAGAGATAATCGAGA
Source organism: Sphingomonas sp. UBA4766 (assembly GCA_002403415.1). Classification (GTDB taxonomy): domain Bacteria; phylum Pseudomonadota; class Alphaproteobacteria; order Sphingomonadales; family Sphingomonadaceae; genus Sphingomonas. The sequence continues at coordinate 22,966 of DHHS01000033.1, forward strand.
GTTTGGAGATATTCGCTTACCGCGAAGTCGATGTATGCGCGCTTGCCGGTTGCCGCGCCCAACTTGATGAAGGTCGGCGGCGCCATGAAGAGCGCGTCGGCCCAGCACCAACGGGTCTGGCATGACGCCAGACCGTCGCTCGGTGCATCAAAACGCAAACCGACGGTCGAGGGCATCGCGACGACTTGGGATAGTGCCGCCTCCAGCCGGGCGGTTGCCGCCGGGCCGGCGCCCCGATGTCGAGCCCAAATGTAAACCTGGCCGATTGCCTGATCGTCGGCGTGATAGTGGCGATCGCCGATCGCCCAATCATTCATCCGTCCGCGCTTCAGTAAGAACGACCGAAATCGGCGCGCACGATCGACTTCGCTGTAGCGCGCCAACCCGATAAGAAAGGCAGCCTGCACCCACCCTTTCGGTTCTGCGGTCTCGTAAGCGGCGATTGGCGGGACATAGCCTTGTTGGATTAGAGATATGTTGCGGTCGGCGACGCGCCGAGCGACCGCGAGAACGGTTTCTTCACTGGGTAACCCGCGACCTACAGCCTTGAACGATGAGGGATCGGCAGTGGCGCCCGATGGCCCGGCAGTGGTCAGCAGCAACGATGCCGCCAATGCTGCCAAAACTGGCTTTGATATCATGGGTATCGTCGCTACCAAAAGGCGAATGCCGCTATGATCGTGCCGGAGACCGGTCAATTTTTTGGCACCGCCGACTCGTTTATCGCACCGGCATCACGCAAGATGGCATGTCCCAAATCAACCGTTTGGCGATCAGCCGCGAGAAACACCGACCCCGAAATTTCACCGGGCGCATAGGGTCGCGTCGCGCGCCCCTTGAGACGATATAGTTTCCACTGCTTTGTAAGCTTGACGCGTTCGCCATAACCGACGCCGGTAAAGGGGGTCACAGTCTCTTGAATGCGGCTGTTCATGGTTGCTTCGGCGGCGCCATTCGGTCCCACGGCCAACCGCGCCCAAAATTCGAAGACGACCAGATTGCCCTTGTTGACCAATATCGTGTTGAGCACCTTGCCGCCGGCGCGATGCTCGGCTTCCAGCTTTTCAGTGACGAAACGGTGCGCCTTTGTGCCGGCGACAGGCGTGTCGGTCAGGGGTTGAACGGAAACGAAGCGTCCGTACGGGACAAAGCCGGACGCTTCGTTGCTGATCACGGGGCCAAAAGCCGCTTCGGTAGCACGCAGTCCTGCGCTTGCGATTGGAGCAGTGACCTGAGCGGCAGCGCCCAGAACCATCGTTGTCAAAACCGGCCCGATCATACGAGTCGTCATTGCCACTCTCCTGACCATCTTTTGCTGCGTTGGATTGCCACTCACCTGCGGAATGTCAATCATTATTTGAAATGATATCCCGTAGTATGGGGTTAATTTGATTGAAAGAGACGCCTGCGTTCGCCAAATGGCTAGGCAGACGGGGAATTTGAATTTTGTTGCATGCCTATATGCGTTACGGCATATCCACAAACGGGATATCACTCTTTTGAGCGGTAATGCGCTAGGCGGGCTTGGCATGTTTCAAAACACCTTTCACCTCTGTTCTCCTCATCAGATCCGGGTCGCCACCACCGAGCAGTTGCGAAGTGACTTCTTGATCACGGGCTTGTTCGACGTGGGGCAGGTGCGCCTGCATTACGTTTATCAGGAGCGAATGATTGTTGGTGGTGTAATGCCGTGCGATCGCCCGCTTTTCCTGCCCGCGTTTGACGAAACGCCGGGCGGCGGGTCCGTCGCGATGCTCAATCGCCGCGAGATGGCAGTGATCAACATTGGCATGGGGAGCGGAACTATCCTTGTCGATGGTACTTGCTATCGACTGGCTCGTTTTGCCACACTGTACGTCGGGCAAGGCGCGGAATCGGTGTGTTTTGCCAGCGACGATTCCGCAAGACCGGCCAAATTCTATCTGACCAGCACGCCAGCGCACGCCGCCTTTCCTACACGCCACATCGACCTTTCCCAAGGTAAGCTCCTGAAGTTGGGCAGTCAGGAGCAAGTCAACCGGCGTTCGATCTATCAATTGGTTGAGCCCAGCGTCTGCCCGTCGGCACAGCTGCTGTTTGGACTAACGATCCTAGAACCAGGCAGTGTATGGAACACCAATCCGCCGCATCGACACTTGTTGCGCTCGGAAATCTATCTTTATTGCGATATGGACGCAGCCGACCGGGTGTTCCACTTCATGGGAACGCCGGACGAAACCCGCCACCTTGTAGTCCGGCAGGAAGAGGCGGTCATCTGCCCATCGTGGTCGATTCACATGGGGGCGGGATCGGGACGCTATGCGTTTGTCTGGGCGATGGGCGGCGAGAATCAGGATTACGACGACATTGAGCGTTTGAGCCTAACCAAGTTGCGCTGATCGGTCGCGTGGCGCTGTTCCTAGCAGCCTGGCGCCAATTCGATACCGTTGACGCTTGGACGATCATACCACTGTCAGCGTAACAGATTTGAGCACGATCGAGTTTGGTCCGGTATAGATCGTAAAAGTTCCTGGCTCGACTACAGCCTTCATTTTCGTGTCGATCAATTGAAGATGTTCGGGGCCAATCGCGAAGCGAACCTCGACGGATTCTTTCGGTGCAACGGCAACGCGCTTGAACCCCTTCAATTCCATCACCGGCCGCGTTACCGAGGAAACATCGTCACGAATGTAAAGCTGAACCACCTCGTCACCTGCCACTTCACCAGTATTGCGCACCGTCACGGTGACATCGACCTGCTGATCGGCCCGAATTGTCGCGGCGCTTAAGCGCGGAGCAGAAATCTCAAATTGCGTGTAGCTGAGGCCGTGGCCGAACGGATAAAGTGGGATAGTTGTCCCATCGATATAGCCGCGGCGAGCGCTTTGCTTACGGCTGTAATGGATGGGCACTTGACCAACATCGCGAGGAATCGAGACGGGGAGTTTACCGCCAGGATTTACGCGTCCGAACAGAATGTCGGCGGCGGCATTGCCGGTTTCCTGGCCCAGATACCATCCCTCGACAATAGCGGCGGCGCGTTCGTGCAAAAGGTTGATCGACAATGGCCGCCCGTTGAGCAGAAAAACGATTGTCGGCTTGCCCATCGCGAGGATCGCCGCCGCCAGATCATTCTGCTGGCCGATCAGATCGAGGCTCAAACGATCGCCCAGATGGGTGGACGAATAGGCTTCACGCGAAGTCTGTTCATTGTCGCCCAGCACCATCACGATGGTGTCAGCGCTGGTCGCTGCCTTCACCGCATCAGCAATCAACTGCGCGTTGACGGCCGGATCGATGAATTCGATCTTGTCGGCGTGCCAGCCCCGGCTTTGCGTCAGTCGTACGCCTTCACTATACGCGACTTCGAAACCTCCGACCGCGCCTTCGGCTTGAATTGCCTCGAGCACCGAGACAACCTTTTTCGGTTGGTCGGAATATCCCCCGATCGGCGTCTCTCGGGCATGCGTGCCAACGACCAGCAATCGGCCGACGCTCGACGCCTTTAGTGGCAGAGTATTGTCAGAATTCTTCAGCAACACTGCAGAACGACCCGCTGCTGCGCGTGCTAGCGCGATGGCGCCGGGGGTCGCGGTCAGGCGATTAGCGGCCTCGACATCGGCATAGGGCTGTTCGAACAATCCGGCGGCGAACTTCATGGTCAAAAGGCGCGACACGCTCGCATCAATCTGGGCGATGGTCACCCGCCCTTCGCGGACGAGGGATGCCAATTCGCCATAGGCGACCGGGTCGGGCGTTTCGACATCGACACCGGCCTCAATCGCGATCAATGCGGCCTCCTTCACGTCTTTGGCCAAGCGGTGCTGGTCAATCATACGCGTGATGCCGCCATAATCGCTTATGACAAGACCTGGGAAACCCCATTCCTCACGCAACACGCGCTTCAACAGCCAGGAGTTGGCGTGCGAAGGAATGCCGTCAATCTCGTTGTATGAAGGCATCACCGCTGCCGCGCCCGCCCGCCGGATAGCGCGCTCGAATGGCGGCAGGAAATCGGTGCGCAGTGTTCGCTCGGCAACGCCCGCAGGCGCGGTGTTGGTGCCGCTTTCGGGCAGGCCATGCCCCGCCATGTGCTTCAATGTGGCGAACACCTTGTCGCGCGCTAACGGCATTGCCACCCCTTGAAGACCCCGCACTGCGGCTTGCCCCATTTCGGCGGCGAGCCAGGTGTCCTCGCCGTACGTTTCCTCGATCCGCCCCCACCGCGGATCGCGCGCGACATCGACCACCGGGGCAAGCGCAAGTTGGGCACCCCTAGCCCGCATTTCTTGCGCCGCGACCGCGAATACACGCTCAACCATCTCAGGGTCGAACGAGGAAGCGAGCGCGATCGCCTGGGGGAAGCAGGTCGCATGGCGCGCCGCATAGCCGTGTAGCGCCTCTTCGTGAAATAGGAGCGGAATGCCGAGCCTGGTTCGTTCCATCGCCCAACGCTGCCAAGCATTCACGTAGCGAGCGGTCTCCAGCGGCGTCCGGTTGGCCTGTTTCATGCCGCTGGGCAATAACGGTCGCCCTTGGCGCTCGCCTGGTCGGCCGACCATGCCCAAACTATGCGGCAACAACGCGTCAGCCTTGGCGGCAATGAACGCACCGTTTTCATCCTCCACCTTGATCAGGCCTTGCCAAAGGCACTGCATCTGCATCACCTTTTCTTCCAAGGTCATCCGCGCCAGCAAATCGGCAACTCGCTCCGCAATCGGCAGCCGTGCATCCTTGTAAGGCGGCTTCCTGGCAGCGACTTTTGCCCGTCCGGAGACCGCCATTGCGGCGATGCCGACGCCTAAGCCCCAGCCGAATTGGCGTCGCGTCACCAATGCCCTGCGGGAGCCGGTCACCAAAGCCTCCGGTTCTGCACGCGGCCGGAGGCGCCAGTTTGCCGATTCATCACCGCCGCTTGATGGCGAAGGTAACGTTGGAACTGGGCGGCATTGGTGACCCCGTTTTGCCCCTGTTCCCAAACTGCAGCAAAACGATACTCAATCTGCTTTGGATCGCTGAACACAACGAACAGCGATTGATCGTCGTCAATCACCCCCGATTTGACCGAGTCTGACCGGTAGAACAGCGCAAGCCCTAGTCCGTCCTCTGCAAGGCTCTGCCGACCCCAAGTCGCAATGTAGCTCCAGCCTGGCTGATCGGGCTGATAAGCTAATATGTGCACCCCGGCATGTTTTACGATTCCGGCCACAAGAGGCAGCTCGCCACCTGTCAGGCTGGCGTTAACCTGCGTTACATTCGATCCTGCAGTAATGGAATAATGCGTCACTAGGCGGGCATTGGTACCGGCGATGGCATCGGAGGTAATTGCCACCGCCGCGCAGCGGCCGCCGTCATCAATCGTTTCCGCGCTGATCTTAGCCGGGCCCAATTGGGTCGCTTTGCCAGCGCGCATTACGCCGAGGCCCCCAATTCCCATACTCTGCCCCACCTTAAGGATATCCATGCCCCAGGCGGCGGGCTTGTGATAATCGTCCTGGCCTTGGCCAATCCGGTGCAGGACGGGTGCGGAACGCTTCTTCCCGAAAATGTCAACAACGTTGCGCTCGTCGAGGTACAGTCGATAGGCGATCCTTTCGCTCTCCCAGCCGACGCCTTCATAAGCGAATAATCCGTCACCAATGGCGTGGTCGCTCGGCACCGCGTAAACCTGTTTGGCAAGATAGGGGGCGTCACTCCGTTTGCTTTCACGCACAAGGAGAATAGATTGCACCGGGCGCGGTTGGATCTCGATCTTGTCGCGCCTGTAGCCACGTGAGATATGCCCGGTTGCTCGGCAACCTCCGGTAACCATAGAGCGAGCGTTGCTAATACGGCCGTTTGAGCGAGGCAGATTCGTCCAGCCATAAGGCATCGCTAAGGGTCCGACAGTTTTGGCCATGATCTCCGGTGCTCCCCTTGCCGAGATCCTGGATGGTAATGACGCGATGACCATGCTGGCGGTGGTGACCATGAGAAATATTATACCAAATATAGGCCATTTCATTGCATAGATCCCCTATTAATTTCAGGGATGACAAAATCCAATTTGACATACTTATTTAACGTCAACTAATCTCATACCAAAATAGTATATCTTAATTCATATATGAAATGACCATAATTCTTGATCAATTATGTAAGAATCTTTGATTAAGGAAAACTGGATAGGAGTTTTTATTTTAATTGGAAGCGCGGCTCGTTCGTACCAATATGTCGGATATATGTCAACATATCGGGACGCAGGGCAGTAGTTCAGCGCTCCCGGCAGCTCGCTGCCGGCGGGGAGGGTGAACCGAAGAGTCATAGCGGCTGAAATTCAGCTTCACAGTTATCCTGATGCGTTCTACCACTGTTGTGGACAAGGATTTAGTTAGGAGAAGCGGGCATTGGTGCGTCCTCGAGGTTCAAAACGCGACGGCGTCGCAGAAATCTTTGACGATCCGCCTGAATCTCCGCCGGACCGAGAGAAAGGCGTTGCTGGTGCGCTGACCCTCATGCGAGGTCTGGAGGTGCTTGGGCGAGTAGCCAAGGGAGATAACAGCCTGCCCAAAATTGCTCGTGCGCTTGATCTCAACAAATCCACCGTCCATCGGCTTGCCGCTACGCTCGTTGATTATGGCTTTCTTTCCTTTACGCAGCGAGATGGCTATGCGCTGGGAACGCGCCTGCTGGAACTTGGGCACGCAGCGTCTCGACAGATAACGCTGATCCGTGTCGCGCATGATCAATTGGTCCGCCTCGCGGCGGATACCGGTGACACGGTCAATTTGGGCGTTCTTGATGGTTATCAAGTTCATTATATTGATAAAATACCTGGAACGCGCCGTATCGAGGTTCGCTGTGTTATTGGCGAGCGCCAGTATCTTCGGCCTACGGCATTAGGAAAGGCATTGCTTCTAGACGAAGACCAGGAAAAACTTCGTGAAGTATACCTTCGTGAGGCACGCGATTTTCCTAATTATAAGTACGACCTAAAAACTTGGCTTGAACTGATGAAAGTATATCGTGATGGTGGTTATGCACTAGATATGGATGAGAATGAAGATCTTATTCGCTGCGTTGCCGCACCTATCAGAAATATACAAAATCAGATTGTTGGCGCAATTTCGATATCAAGTGCGGCGCAGTATGTTGATGATGAGAGATTAAAGATATTGACTGATTACGTCAAGGAAACAGCTCTTGCAGTCAGTCGTGATTTATGTTTTCAGGGTTAAGCACGATCCCTTGTGCTCTGAACCCTCGGATTTTTAGTTTTGACGTGAAGCGTCATTCAAAATGACCGGACAGGACCTCACACTCAGGTAAGAGTGAGGCATATGACCGACAGGAATCCCGGGAGCTATGTGCATACGGAGATTCTCGTGGGAGTTCAGCGCCGTAGGCGCTGGGCCCCGGAAGCGAAGCTCCGCATGGTCGAAGAGACCTTCCTGCCCGGCAACAGCGTATCGCGTGTGGCGCGCATGCACGGGGTGGCGCCGAACCAGCTGTTTGGCTGGCATCGGCAGGCGGCAAGCGGCGCCCCGACCGCCACCCGCTCTGGCGGCGAGGTGGTTCCGGTTGACGTGCGTCCTTGCAACTCCGCCAGTATGAGCTAGGGCTTGTGGGGATTGATCGTGAGTTGATGACGGCAGCGGCGAGATAGGTCATCGTGGAAAAGCCCTGATCGGTCTCCCGGCAGCAGTTCGAGGCGGACAAGATTGCCCAAGGCATCTGTCAGCGCGAGAATTTTGGTCGTCATGCCACCTTTGGAACGGCCAATCGCCTGGCCCTGAGTCCCCCTTTTGCGCCCTGGCCGTGCCGCTGAACCGTCACGATGGTGACATCGACCATGGCGTATTCCATGTCGGGTTCATCCGGCAAAACGTCGAAAGTACGTTTTAAAACATGGACTTCGCGCCAATCGCAAAAACACCAATAGGCTGTGCCCCAGTTGCCAAACATGGCTGGCAAATCACGCCACGAGCGGCCTGTTCAGATAACCCAAAGTACGGCCTCGCAAAATAGCCGGTTATTCCTGGCGCTGCGTCCGGGGGCCGTTGGCTTGCCCAGGCAATACGGTTACATCTTCGCCCATTGGGCATCGGTCAGTACGAAGTGTTCCATTCAAAGTGTGAATTACATCTTCGACCAAATGGGAATCCTTATTCCCCACAACCACTAGCGCACGATTAGCGTCACGCTCTTCAGCGATGCCGAATCCGGCCCGGCGGAAATCGTGAAGGTACCGGGCTCGACAACACGTTTCATCGCGATGTTCCACAGCGCCAGATCGCGCGGTGCCAGTTCAAAGCGCAGCGTTCGCCGCTCACCCGGCTCCAGGGTGATGCGCTGAAACGCTTTCAGTTCGTTGATGGGACGCGTTACCGACGCTTGGTCATCGTGCACGTAAATCTGCACGACCTCGTCTCCCCGGCGACCGCCAACATTGGCGACGTCCACATCGACGACCACCTTGTCGCCGACCGCGATCACGGGGCTGATTAACCGGGGGGCGCTAATGTCAAATCGCGTGTAGCTTAGGCCATAGCCAAATGGATAGAGCGGTTTCGTCGTATCGAACAGATAGCCACGACGGGCGGTCGGCTTGTAGTTGTAATAAATCGGCAATTGGCCAACATGACGGGCGATCGACACCGGGAGTTTGCCACCGGGATTGACCCGCCCGAAGACGACATCTGCGACCGCTTGGCCGGTCTGCTCGCCCAGATACCACCCTTCGATCAAAGCCGCAGCATGGTCGGCGAGATACGTCACCGACAAGGGCCTTCCATTGAGTAACAACACCACGACCGGCTTGCCAAGCGCCATCAACCGCCCCGCGAGCGCATCCTGCGGACCCACTAAGCCGAGCGTGGCGCGGTCGCCTAAATGGCCGTCCGCCCATGCCTCGCGGCTTAGCTGCTCATTGTCGCCGAGCACCAACAGGATGGCATCGGCGTTCCTCGCGGTATCAACCGCTTCATCCGCCAGGCGGGCATTTTCCGAATCAGGGACCAAATCTACGGCATCGGCCGACCAGGAGCGGCTGCGTGTCAATCGAACGCCTTCGGCATAATCAACCGCGAACCGCCCCTGCCCTTCGTCTCGCATAGCATCGAGGACGCTGACGACATGGCGCGGAGAGTCGCTATAACCACCGATGGGGGTATCGCGCGCATGTGTGCCGATCACGGCCAGCCGTTTTATCCGGGCGGCATCAAGCGGCAGTACGCCGCCTTCGTTCTTCAGCAGAACGACCGCTTTGCCCGCCGCGCGGCGCGCTAGAGCGATGGCGTCTCGCGTGTTTGTTAGCCGGTCGGCGCGCCGCTCATCGATATAGGGGTTTTCGAACAGACCAGCGGCAAACTTCATCGTCAGAATACGGCGCACCGCCATGTCGATCCGCGCTTCGCTGACCCGCCCGGCGCGGACTAGGTCGATCAACTTGGTATAACCCTCGCCATCGGGCGTTTCGATATCGACACCGGCGTTGAGCGCCATTACCGCCGCCTCACCCACATCGGCAGCCAACTTGTGGCGCTTCACCAGCTCGCGGATCGCGAAGTAATCGCTCACGACCACCCCCTTGAATCCCCATTCATCACGCAACACTCGGTCGAGCAGCCATGTGTTAGCGTGGCTCGGGACACCGTCGATTTCGTTATACGATGCCATCACCGCCATCACCGGCAAATCGCGGACCGCGCGTTCGAACGGCGGGAAAAAGTTCTCTCGCAGAATCCGTTCACCGACATTCGCCGGGCCAACATTGGTGCCGTTTTCCGGTTGGCCGTGCCCGGTCATGTGCTTGAGCGTTGCAAACACCTTGTCGCGCGCGAGCGGCAGCGTTGGCCCTTGAAACCCGCGGATTGCCGCAAGTCCCATTTCGCCGACGAGATACGGGTCTTCGCCAAAACTCTCCTCGATGCGGCCCCAGCGCGGATCGCGCGCGACATCGACGACTGGCGCCAGCGCGAGCGTGGAGCCGCGTGCCCGCATTTCACGCGCTGTCACCGCGAAAACTCGTTCGACCAGCTCCGGGTCGAAGGTACTCGCAAGCGCAATTGCCTGAGGGAAGCTTGTGGCACCGGGCGCAACGTAGCCGTGGAGCGCTTCCTCGTGCATCAGCAATGGAATACCTAGGCGCGTGCGTTCCACCGCCCATCGTTGGGCCGCATTGACATAGCGTGCGGTTTCAACCGCCGAGCGATTGATCACGCCCGCTGCGGCACCCGCAGCACCTACACCTCCAGCGGCGGTAAGCTGAACCCCGCGTCGGTCGGATGGACGGGCAATCTGGCCCAGACCGTGCGGAAAAGCCGCCGAGGCCATATCCGCCGAAAAATCCCCGTTCGGCGCCTGTAGACGGCCCTTATGCTCCCAGATCGAAAGCATCTGAGCGACTTTTTCGTCCAGAGTCATGCGACGCAGCAGATCCTCAACCCGAGCGTCGATTGCGGCGGCCGGATTGCGATAGAGCGGTTGCGCACTATCCTTCCTGACCAATGCCTCACGCCGAGCCGCAGCGGGATGCGCCATGGCTAAGATCAATAGCAGGGAGAGGGCAGCGGACATCGGTTTAACAATGACAGATCGGGTCCATCCGACCAGTTGGTGCGCAATCGGCTGGTGCATCATAATTCTCTTCGATTCACTCCGAGACCGCCCGAGGCGTCGGGCCCGATGTTTTGAATGCTAACGTTACCATAAATTTTCGCAACTGACTTCACTGATCGGACGATGGTCGCTGTCATGAGCCGGTTTGCCAAGCGATTGACCACAGAATATGCGAAGACTTGGTGCCGCCACTCGGCGCTGCCTGATCAGCGACGACATCGGTCGGAGCAGGCGTCAAGGGAGTTGGACGCAGGATGAAGTCTGATCACAACAATCGGCGCAACGTGACGGTTCAGGATGTCGCTCGGGTCGCGGGCGTCTCGGCGATGACCGTTTCGCGCGTCGTCAATGACAGCCACAGGGTGCGGGAGAGCACGCGCACGGCGGTGCTCGACGTGATTGAGCGGTTGCAGTACCGCCCCAATACCGCCGCGCGCAGCTTGGTAAAGGGAGAGGGAACCCAGATCGGGCTACTATATGCCAATCCGAGCTCCGCCTATCTAAGCCAGCTGTTGCTGGGGGCGCTGGCCGGGGCGCTTCGATACTCCTGTCACCTACTGCTTGAACCTTGCAACGACGAGGGCGTCCTTGCACAGGTTAATGCTGCCCGTCGCTTCGCCCGTGCCCGGGTTCAGGCTGTTATCCTGCCTCCGCCGTTCTCGGATGCCCTGGCAGCGCAGGAGGAGTTAGACCGCGAAGGCATTCCGTGGGTTACCATCGCCATGGGCCGCCCCTCCCCCAGCAGCCTCAATGTACGGATCGATGACTATCATGCGGCGCTCGAAATGACTCGATACCTAATCGCGCTCGGACACCGCAACATTGCCTTCATTCGCGGGCAGCCGAGCCAAATGGCGAGCATCGAGCGGTATCGCGGCTTTGTCACAGGGATCGGTGAAGCCGGGCTGGATCCGGGCCGGATGCCCATCGAACATGGCGATTTCAGCTTTCGGTCTGGTCTCGAATGCGCCGAACGTATTTTGGGGCGGTCACCGCGCCCGACAGCAATCTTTGCCAGCAATGACGACATGGCCGCCGCCAGCGTCGGCGTCGCCCATCGTCAACTGCTTCGAGTGCCCGAAGACGTTAGCGTGGTCGGCTTTGACGACTCCGCATTGGCGACAACGATTTGGCCGGAGTTGACAACCATTCGACAACCGATCGCCGACATGGCGGAGTCCGCCGTCGCCCTCCTCTCATCGTTACTGCAGCGGGGCACACGTGGCGCATCAGTTGCGCATCGGGAGCTTGTTTTTCCTCATCACCTAATCGTTCGCGGATCAACGGCACCGCCTCTTGCACCCATTGCAAATCTGGCATAGTTATCGCTAACATTGCGGCTTGATAGTTGAAAAATTGCCGCATCGCTTAGGGGCCAACGATTGATGCGCGCAACGGCCAGTGAGACGAATTTGGCGTTGGTCCTCGCCATCGTTGCAGTCGCGACAATCGGCGGCTTGTTGTTCGGCTATGATAGTGGTGCCGTAAATGGCACCCAAGACGGCTTGAGAGCCGCGTTTGCCCTTTCCGATGCTGGGCTGGGCTTTACCGTAGGTTCGCTGCTGATCGGCTGCTTTTTCGGCGCCTTCCTGGCCGGGCAGTTGGCCGATCTACTCGGCCGCCGAACCGTAATGATGCTGACCGCGATCGTGTTTCTTATCGGTGCCCTGGTCCAGGGCTTTGCAGACATCCACTGGGTTTTCGTGGTGGCTCGGATCATGGGTGGGATGGCAGTTGGCGCCGCCAGCGTTCTGTCTCCCGCCTATATCGCCGAGGTCGCACCCGCCAATGTGCGAGGCCGCATGAGCACCATTCAACAGGTCATGATCATCGTCGGGCTAACTGCCGCGTTCGTGGTCAATTATTTCCTCGCCGGCTCGGCGGGTGCATCCACCGCACCCTTTTGGGGCGGCTATCCGGCATGGCGCTGGATGTACTGGATGCAGGCCGTGCCTGCGGTCATCTTTCTTATGGCGCTTATCTTCATCCCGGAAAGCCCCCGCTTTCTCGTTGCCAAGGGCCGCGACGCGGAGGCGGAGCATGTCCTATCGAGCCTGTTCGGCGCGGGCGCGGGCCAAGTCAAACTTGTCGAGATTCGCGCCAGTTTCGTCGACGGCTACCGACCTTCGCTCCGTGACCTCGTCGACCCCGTAAATGGCGGCATCCGGCCGATCGTATGGGCGGGCCTGATGCTAGCGGTGTTCCAGCAACTCGTCGGCATCAACGTCATCTTTTATTACGGCGCGACCCTGTGGCAACTCGCCGGCTTTACCGAGGACCAGTCGCTTCAGATCAATATTGTCTCAGGCCTGGTATCGATCGCAGCGTGCATCATCACCATTTCGCTGATCGACCGGATCGGTCGCAAGCCGCTCTTACTAATCGGCTCGGCGGGCATGTCGGCGACGCTGCTCGCGCTCGTCTATGCTTTTGCCAACGGTAAGCTCGACGCCGTCGGGCAGTTACAGCTTTCGCCAGGTCTCGGCACGGTCGCGCTGGTCGCCGCCAATCTCTACTTGATCTTCTTTAACGTCAGTTGGGGCCCCATCATGTGGGTGATGTTGGGCGAGATGTTTCCCAATCACATGCGCGGGTCAGCGCTTGCGGTATGCGGGTTCGCGCAGTGGTTCTCGAACTATCTGATCGCGCAGAGCTTTCCCGTGCTGGCTGGGTTCAGCCTCGCGATGGCTTATACCTTTTATGCGATCTGCGCGGTGATCAGCCTATTCCTGGTTCAGCGCTTCATCGTCGAGACCAAAGGCAAGGAACTAGAAGCGATGAAAGGATGAGCCGCGCGCCCGCTCGCCCGTTTCGCTCGCAGGACTGGTTCGCCGCACCGGGCCGGAGCGACATGGCGGCGCTCTATCTGGAGCGCTTCATGAACTACGGCCTGACGGTCGACGAACTGCGCTCGGGCAAGCCGATCATCGGCA
>DHHS01000033.1:36770-53000 GCA_002403415.1 Sphingomonas sp. UBA4766
GCAAGCCGATCATCGGCATCGCGCAGTCGGGATCGGACCTCAGCCCCTGCAACCGTATCCATCTCGATCTCGCGCGGCGGGTGCGCGACGGCATTATTGCCACCGGCGGGGTGCCGATGGAATTTCCGGTCCACCCGATCTTCGAGAACTGCCGCCGACCGACCGCCGCGCTCGACCGCAACCTTGCCTATCTCGGCCTTGTCGAGATTTTGAACGGCTACCCAATCGACGCGGTGGTTCTGACGACGGGCTGTGACAAGACAACGCCCAGCCAAATAATGGCCGCAACGACGGTCGATATTCCCGCGATCGTGCTGTCGGGCGGGCCGATGCTTGATGGGTGGCACGAGGGCGATTTGGTCGGATCCGGCACCGTAATCTGGCGCAGCCGACGTAAGCTCGCCGTCGGCGAGATCGACGAAGAGGAGTTCTTGCGCCGGGCGAGCGACAGCGCGCCCTCACCCGGCCATTGTAACACCATGGGCACAGCCAGCACCATGAACGCCCTCGCCGAAGGGCTCGGCCTATCGCTGCCAGGGTGCGCGATGATCCCTGCACCGTATCGCGAACGCACGCAGATGGCATTCGAAACGGGTCGCCGCATCGTCGATATGGCTTATGAGGATTTGCGCCCTAGCCGCATCCTCTCACGCCAGTCTTTCCTGAACGCCATTGCGCTGCTCACCGCGATTGGCGGATCGAGCAACGCCCAGCCCCACCTCACCGCGATCGCGCGCCATGCAGGGATTGAGCTGACGCCCGACGATTGGCGCTCGGGGTACGATCTGCCACTGTTAGTCGATATTCAACCAGCGGGGCGCTTCCTGTCCGAACGTTTTCACCGCGCGGGCGGTGTGCCAGCGGTGCTTGCAGAGTTGATCGCGGCGGGTAAGGTCGACGGATCGGTGTCGACCGTTACCGGGCGCAGCCTTGCCCACAACGTCACCGGGCGCAGCGCTACCGATCGCGCGGTCATCAGGCCCTTCGCCGACCCACTGATGACGCGCGCGGGCTTTTTGGTCCTGAGTGGCAATCTTTTCGATTTTGCGATCATGAAGACCAGCGTGATTTCTCCTTCCTTTCGTGAGCGCTATCTGTCACGACCCGGCCAGGAGGGCGTGTTCGAGGCACGCGCAATAGTCTTCGACGGCTCAGACGATTACCACCAACGCATCGATGACCCCGCGCTCGCGATCGACGAGGATTCGATCCTCGTGATCCGCGGTGCGGGCATCATCGGTTGGCCGGGCTCGGCGGAGGTTGTCAACATGCAGCCGCCCGTCGCACTCATCCAGCGCGGCGTGATGGCCTTACCCACACTAGGCGATGGGCGCCAATCCGGCACTTCGGACAGCCCTTCGATCCTCAACGCATCGCCGGAAAGCGCGGCAGGCGGCGGGCTTGCCTGGCTGCGCACCGGCGACATCATCCGTATTGACCTGAATCAGGGCACCTGCGACGCGCTGGTGCCCCCGAAGGAGATCGCGCGACGCCGAGCCGCGCCGACCCCACCGATTCCGCCCTGCAATACGCCATGGGAAGAGCTTTACCGCGAAAAGACGGGGCAATTGGCCGATGGCGGCGTTCTGGAATTTGCTCTCAAATACCGCGGTACTGCTGCCAAGGCCCCGCGCCATAACCACTGATGATCGGTGCACGGTTCAACCGATTACCGCCTCCACCGTCGGCACACCGGGGACGGCGACATCGAACGCGAGTAGGTTGCCGGCGGCGGGCTCGGCGGGAAGCTTGTCCAGCGCGATGTGCTTACGCGCGGTGGTCGCATAAAGGGTGGTCAACCTCGGACCGCCGAACGCAAGTTTGGTGATCGCGCTAACTGGGAAACGTACGGCTTCGAGAAACTCACCCGCCGGCGAATAGCGCCGCACGCTCCAACCGTTATAGAGACCGATCCAAACACAGCCTTCAGCATCACAGACCGGTCCGTCAGGATAGCCTTCGTTTGCCGGAATGACAGCAAGAACGCGCTGATCAAACAGGCTGCCATCCGGCGCGATGCTCGCCGCGTGGATCACCCCGCCCAACGTGTCAACATGGTAAAGCGTGCGCCCGTCTGGGCTGAACGCCGGACCATTGGTTATCGACGCCGCTGGAGTCATCGCCTGACACCGCGCGCCATCCCCCAGGCGGTAGATGCGCCCGGTGGCGGCGACCTCAGCATCGTCCATCGTCCCGAACCAAAGTCGCCCGTCAGGCGCGATCGCGGCGTCATTTAGCCGGTTGCCCGGCAAGTCCGGCTCGGGATCGACAATAGGCTCGAAGCTGCCGAACAACGGATCGAACCGCGCCAGCCCTGACTGCAGCCCGGCGACGAAGCCGCCGCGAGCGAGTGGCAAGCAGAAGCCGATTTGGTCAGGCGCGTTCCAACTCTCACCCGCTGCGGTCATCGGGTCATAAGCATAGATGCGACGCCCCTTGATGTCGACGAACCAGAGCCGCTGGTCCCGTGCCACCCAAACCGGCCCTTCAAGCAACTGGGCGCCGAGCGGCCAAACAGTGATCGGCGCGCTAAGCTGGCAGCCCATCACCGCCAGCCCGCATCGACGAAATAGCTATGACCGGTTATCAGCCGGGCATCGTCCGATGCAAGAAACATAACCATCGCCGCGACATCGTGCGGCAACAGGCGCCCGGAAAGACACTGCGCCGCGACCAATTCGGCCTCAGCTTGGGGCGAGTACCATTGCATCTGGCGCGGCGTGCGGACATTGCCGGGAATAACGGAAGTTACGCGAATGTTGTCGCGCCCAAGGTCGCGCGCCAGACTGCGCGTCAATCCTTCAATCGCGGCCTTGCAGGTTTGATAGAGCGTCAAATCGGGAAGCCCAAGATGCCATGAGATCGAGCCAAGATTTATGATCGTGCCCCCACCCCTCGCGCGCATGCTTGGGGCGACCGCCTGCGCGCAGAAGAACATGTGCTTGAGATTGACGTTGAACCGATTGTCCCAATACGCCTCAGTCACTTCGTCGATCGAGTGGCGATCATCGTTGCCGGCGTTGTTGATGAGCACGTCGAACGGACCGTCGCTGGCGATCAAGGCGGCAATGCGCGCCTGCAATGTGGCGATGTGGGTCAGGTCAAGCTGTTCGAAGCGAATTTTGGGCTGATCTCCGAGTGCCTTGACCAATGCCCGCGATGGTTTCACAGCGATATCGAAGAACGTAACGTTGGCACCCTGAGCGGCGAACCCTGAGACGATGCCCGCACCAATGCCGGATCCTCCGCCGGTGACGAGCACGCGTCTCCCAGCCAGGCTGGGATAGCGCGCTGCCCATTCGCGCGACCAATAATGATCGGCAACCTCCCTGTCCTCCATGGCCGACACCGCCATCAGCCTTCGGCCGAAGCCATTTGACGCGCGGCCAGCGTATGCATCAACGCGCGCACCCCAAAGGTCCACGGCGCCGCCTGCGCCGACGTGGTAACCCGGTTGATCAGTGCCCCCAATTGCGCGGACCGAATGGTTACCACGTCGCCCAATTTATGGGTGAATCCATATCCCGGAGTATCACGGTCTTGAATGGGCGCGAACAAGGTTCCTAAAAATAGTGCGAAACCATCGGGATATTGATGCTCGCTTAAAGTCTGACGGACCAATTCCTCGGGATCGCGGCTGATCTCGCGCATTGAGCTATGCCCATCCAGACGATAGCCATCGACGCCTTCGATACGTAACGTCACCTGCGCAGCCCTCACATCGTCCATGCCGAAATGCGCATCGAATAGCCGAATGAACGGTCCCAGTGCGCACGAAGCGTTGTTGTCCTTGGCCTTGCCAAGCAGCAGCGCGCTTCGTCCCTCAAAATCACGCAGATTGACGTCGTTGCCCAGCGTCGCGCCCCGCGGATACCCCGCGCTATCGATGATCAAAACTACTTCGGGTTCTGGGTTGTTCCAACTGCTATCGGACCTAACGCCGATGTCCGCACCCCACCCGATGGAAGATAGGATCGGCGCCTTGGTAAAAACCTCCGCATCCGGGCCGATCGCGACTTCCAGATACTGCGACCAAATGCCCGCGTCGATTAGCGCACCCTTCAGCCGGTTAGCCGCGTCGCTGCCGGGCTGGACCTGACGAACACTGCTACCGACCCGCCCTTCCAATTCGGCGCGGATCGCCGCCGCACGGTCGGCATCTCCCTGGGCACGTTCCTCGATCACTCGTTCAATCGCCGATACCGCGAAGGTAACACCGGCGGCTTTGATGCATTGGAGGTCAATTGGTGAGAGGACTGACCCCGCGCGCGCCCCGCCCGGCGCGACGAGATCGGTCACAGTGCACAATCTGGGTCCTTCAAGGACGGTCCTGTCCGGGTGGTCGATTAGATCTGAGATAGTTGCAACCGTGCGCGATACGTCAAAAACGTCACCGCCGCGAACGATGACCGGCAACGGCCCACCATCCTGCCACACCCTCCCTGCTAGCACCGCCAAATCAAGATCATCAGGCAAATGCTCCAGCGTCAAGCTTGCATCCATTTAGCCGCACTCCCTCTTGTCCAGTCGTTGCCGAACAATGATAGCGTTATCACCGGTTGTGGATACACGCTATCCGGATATTGAAAGGCTCAACCGAATTGTCTGCGGTCATTGATACTATCGCAAATAGGCGTACGGTCGTGGCTACAATCGGTGCCGATGAACTCCTCGGGCATGTCTTGGTAGCAAATGGGGCGCAAGAACCGGTCGATCGCGAGGGTACCAACCGATGTCGAGCGGCCATCGGAAGTCGCAGGGAAAGGCCCACCATGTACCATAGCGGGCGAAACTTCGACCCCCGTGGGCCAGCCATTGGCGATAATGCGGCCTGCCAATTGCTCCAGTAGCGGCAGCAAAGTTCGCGCAGCATCATAATCGGCCGGATCCATATGAAGGGTAGCGGTCAGCTGCCCTTCAAGCGTTGCTACAATCCGGGTCAATTCCGCAAGGTCACGACACTGAACGATAAGCGATGTCGCCCCGAAAACTTCATGGGCGTAAACCGGATCACTTAGGAAAGCCGCACCGCTGATGGAAAACAACGCGGCTTGGCCGCTACTAAGTTGTTCAGATGCCTGCCCCTTGGCAACGCACGCAACGGCGGCGCTTGCGGCAAGCCTCGCCCGTCCCTCGGCGTATGCGCGGTGGATGCCGGCGCTCAGCATTGTTTGTGCGGCAGCCGCACTCACAAGGTCACCGGCACGCTTGACAAACACGTCAAAACCGTTGCCCTCAATAACGAGCACGAGCCCAGGATTGGTGCAAAACTGGCCGGCGCCCAAGGTCATCGAGGCAACATAGCCTTCCGCCAGCGCGACAGGTCGACTGGCGAGCGCGGCTGGCATCAAGATAACGGGGTTGATGCTGGACATTTCGGCATAGACCGGGATCGGAACGGCACGTTCCGCCGCGACTTTCATCAAGGCGAGCCCCCCCGTGCGCGATCCGGTAAACCCCACTGCCTTGATCCGGGGATCCGCCACTAACGCCGCACCCAATTCATTGCCGGGACCGGCGAGTAACGAGAAGACGCCTTCCGGCATCCCGGTGCGCACAGCCGCTTTGAGCACTGCAGTCGCAACAAGTGCCGATGTCCCTGGATGCGCGGGATGTCCCTTTACCACCACCGGACAGCCCGCAGCCAAAGCAGATGCAGTGTCTCCGCCCGCCACGGAGAAGGCCAAAGGGAAGTTTGACGCGCCAAACACAGCAACCGGGCCGATCGCGATCTTGCACAAACGCAAGTCAGGCTTTGGTGGCACGCGCTGCGGACCGGCGGGATCATGCCTATTTTCCTGCCACCTTCCATCGCGCACCGTCTGCGCAAATAGCCGCAGTTGGTTAGTTGTTCGGATGCGCTCACCACTCAGACGAGCGGCGGGCAGACCCGTTTCACGTCCAGCCCAATGCATCAACTCCTCGCCCAAAGCCTCGACCTCTGCTGCAATAGCCTCCAAAAATGCACCACGATGATTAAACGGTAAGTTGGCATATGGGACAAACGCGGCTGCCGCCATTGCACAGGCAGCAGCAACATCATCGGGAGTCGCGATGCTGAATGCGGGTTCGGGGATCACAGCGGCGGTCGCCGCATCGACAGCGTAGAAGCGCCCCTCGCGCGAGAAACGGCTTCCACCGATCAACAAATCACCGGTCAGCATCCCAAAAGTCTCCGCACCGCGAAATCCGCCTGTGTCACTGAACTTTCCAAAGTTTCAGATCATCCCAATAAATCTGCAAGGGCTTGTTCTTGGCACTCATGAACTCGGCCACCTCCTTTGAGGTATAGAGCTTCATCGGGTTGAAGCCGGTAAAGCCATTGGGATTGAGGTCGCGGGTGTTGTGCGTTGGCCCAGCAACATCGCAGACTGTTACCGTTTGCCCCCCATCCGTGCGGATGGTCATTCGGAACCGACCAACACCGGCAAGCCCTTCTTTGATTGAATAGTCAACCGTGAACCATTGACCGATCGGCACGGGCACCTTGCCGCCCTCGTGCCAGAGCGTGATAGGCGCATACACGTTTGGAGTGGGCGACGAATCCTGGGCTTCGACCATGAATGTCAGCGGGGCGGGCGCACTCGACGGCTTACCCATCCCAACCGAAATGCGAAAGCCGTGGAGCTCATTTGGCACCCACCATTCATTGTTCCAGAATTCACTAATCGTCAGCCAGGAAATTTTCTTTGGATACTGCTCCAACTCCTTAAAATCCGGGTGAACGAACATTCGGACCGACTGGCGGAACTCGCGTAGCCCTGGCCCAATGCCGTAAAGGTCAAGCTGAATCCGAGCCTTGACCGACTGATCCTCCGCCACCCAGGGACGTGCGAGCCAGAACTTCAAAACCCTGTTGTTCGCATTGAGCGGGTCGGGCCCAAGTGCCACATACCGATCAGCGATCGTGCCGCCAGTATAGTTGAGGACTACTCGGTTTGGATCCGCAAAGGACGCGATACTTGCGTTCCAGTCACTATTCGTACGGCTATTATCAGCGCCGGTGAAGCGATCGCCAACGATCCCGGTGGCCGGCTCAAACCCTGTCTGAAAAATCAGCGTGCCCCCCCGCACAGTCTGGGACGCGGCGCCGACACCGATCAATCCCAGGACCCCGCCACCGATCAAGCCAATCGCCAGTTTCCACTTAGTCTCAAGCATAGATCCTACTCCTCTTGCGAAACGAAACGGCACCCTGAATCGGCGGAGCTAGACGGGTTTCCAATCGTCAAAGTTCAGCAGCGACACGTTGGTAAGTTCGCGCTCAGTCTTAGCCCGCAGCCAAGACAGCGATGGCGCGACAGGCGCTCGCGCTGTCCAGTCATCCACCTTGCCTAGTTCAGGCGTGGCGAGCACCGCACAGGCTAGGAGCGACTCACCCGCAGGAATCTTCGCGGTCAGTTGCGGCACGGACGTCCGGCTATTGATGATGTTGGTGTTGGGCAACGCATCAAGCACACGTCCGACCCGCCTCACACTAGAACCAAGATCGATGATCGTCGCAAAATCATTCGGCGTGTGGACCGCAGCCGTCCCATCGTCGAGGCGCACATCGCCCACCGTCAAACCATCCGGTCGGGCGATCGCAAACCCGCCCTCAATACAGTGATACGGACGCCGCGCGACAATGCGGTGGACGCGCACATGCCATGGTGGGGCCGGTATCAGCCAGGTTTCGACGTCAATGTGCTCGGTCGGAGCCCACCGAGAATAGGATAGACCCGGTCCAATTTTTGCCGAACCGAAACTTTCCCGAATATGAAAATGCTGTTTGTCGCCGCTGAACGCCAGCATGCTGTCAAAGCTTGCCGCGTCGAATTGCGACGCATGGGTATCGACGCTGAAGCCATAGCGCGATGAATAAGCGAATTTGGAGTATTTTTCGCTGGCAAGCCGCATCCAGCGCGCATTCTCCTCCTGACCGCAGGTGAGGGCCACGACATCGCCTGGATTGTTGAACAGAATCATTCCGGGCGATTTCAGGACAGCCGGTTCGGGGGAGACCTGCAGTGGTTCCTCCTTCGCCGTCCAGAACGAATGCGACGCGGGTAAGGCAAGCACGGTGAACAACTTGAACGCCCAATAAGGCGATCCGGCCGAGTTGTAGTGCTCACTTACATGGAGATTGGGGTAAGAAAACCCAATCGACATCACACCGTCGCGGTGACACATTGGTTGACGCGCCCACCACCGCAAATGCCGAAGAATCACGCCTTTCAACTGGCCCCAGCCAATAACAGGGGCATCGGCAAAGGCGAGCGCGGCGAAAAAACCTGCGCAAGCGAAGCGATAGGTAAGGCTCCGCCCAAAGGGTATACTGGCGCCGTCATCTGCGAACCAACGGACGAATTCGGGCGCAAACGCAGCAGCGCGCTGTTGATAAAGTCGCGCCCGATTTGCGTCATTGCTGAGCTTGCTGAGCACTAACCCATAGAAATGAAAGGCAAAGCCCACATAGTGATCACTTCGTCGAGACGGTCCGTCCCGATACCAGCCATCGCCAAGGTAAAGCGCGTCGATCCTCTTTTCGAAGGCATGGATGAGACTGCAATCAAATGGTTGCCCGATCCGAGTCAGCCCGGCAGCAATCAACAAGCGAAAGAACATCCAATTGCCAGATCCGAACCGCAGTGGATATGCCTTTTGCAGATATGCCGCGATAACGCGCTGAGCGGCGGGCGACTGCGGTCTCCACAGCTTTTCGGGAACGAGCGCAAGGGCAAAGCCGATCGCCGCAAGTTCGACCAGGCGCTGTTCTCCGTCGACCGGATCGCCCCAGTATTCAGGGTGATCCGGATTGGTGCCGTTCGCCAATCCCCGGCGCAGCAGGGCCCAATCGACAAAATCGGCGCCGCCGCCGAACGCCAGTGGCGCCAAACCCCATAAGGGCCGAGCAAATCCCTCTAGATCGACAGCCGCATAATCGAAAATTGTGCCGGCGGCATCCAAGTGCACTCGCGCTCCCCCGGGTGAATAATGCGGCAGCAGCGGCAGATAAAGCGACCGCAGCGCCGTCACGAGATCATCGCGTGACTTTAGCGGATTGCCCGACAAAGGATTGAAGCTAGGAGGAAAAGGTTGAGGAACAGATTGGGTCGGCTGGCGTTTCGCTACCCCCGGCCCGGCAACGGTGATTGGTGCCGCCGCACCAAATGCGAGCGCCGACTTCAGCACATCACGCCGATTGGTCATCGACGCTGATCCGTTTGACGGTAAAGACGCGCCCGCGTGTCGATCGTTGGCGTAAGGCCCATTTGCTCTACCTGAACGGCCGCAAGAACGAAGGCACCCGCGCCGTAATACTGGGTATCGTCAAATGCGACCGCATCTGGCCGGTCGCTAATCGCCTGAACCCAGCCCAGCTTGCCAGAAGGGTGCACGGACCGGACCAGCGCCTCCCAGCCGTTACGGATGGTGGGGTGATAGTCCGCGCGGGAAAGAATGCCCTGATTAACGCCCCACGCCAGGGCAAAGGTATAAAACGCAGTACCACTCGCTTCGGGCAACGCAGTGTTGGGGTCGCCCAGCAACGAAGGTGCCCAGTAGCCATCCCTTTTCTGGATCGCTTTGATGCGCGTCGCCATCTGTCGAAAAATGTCGATTAGCCGGGACCGGTCGGGATCATCAGCCGCCAGCAGCGGGATCATGTGCGCCAATCCCGCCATCACCCAGCCATTGCCCCGGCTCCAGAAAATCTTATTACCGGCGGAATCACGCCGACCAAAGTAACGGGAATCACGATAGAACAACTGCTCCTCCGAATCCCAGAGATAACTGAAAGTTTCAAAGAACTCGCGTTTCGCAAAGTTCGCATATTTCGGATCACCGGTAACCTTGCTCAATTCCAGCCAAGCGGCTGGTGCCATGAAGATGGAATCGGCCCAGCACCAGCGATTATGGCAGTTGTATTCTTTGTCAGGATTACCTGGCGTCCGCGCGTCGAGCGTTCCGCCCGAGGGATTTGCCAGAATCCAGTCGAACTGCTCACGCGTCGCAGCCCAGGCTCGCTCCCCCACGCCATGACGCGCGGCCCAGAAATAGGTCTGCGCGAAGATATGGTCGTCGGCGTGATAGGGCCGATCCCCCAGTCTCCACTTATTAGCCTCGCCTCGCAAAAGCACTGCCTGTTTGAAATGCGGCTTATCGCTGCGATCCGCCAACGCCATCAGGCCGATGAACAAGGCACCGTGCACCCACCCCTTGCGGTCCTCCGAACTTGCCGAACCAGTCAGCCCTGCGGCCTTGGGCTCTATGAAACCCGACGCTAGTTGCGCGAGTTGATAATCGGCCACCTTCTCGGCCAGTGCAATTATTTGCGCCCTGGAAATCCCTTCTTTCGCCGGACTATTACTTGGTGGCCCGTCGCGAGGTGGACGACGCGATTCAGCTGCACTGGCAAGCCCCAGCACAGCGGCTGTTATAAGGAAGAGAACCGAACAACGACGCATAGACCATCTCATTTCCAACTGCCTAACGTTCCAGCAACCCACTGCCGCATTGGTGACGCTCTAGTGACGCTGCTTGGCGTCAGAACCTACCTCGCGCGGAGATTGTAAAAGTCCTGCCGTCAAAATCGGAACGCCGCAGCGTCCGGGGCGCGTCCGGTGCCTCATATTCCTCCCTCAACGCATCGGTGAGATTATAGCCATCCAGCGAAATGGTGAACCGACGCGAGACATTAACCGAGACCGAAAAATCAACTTGCGCTCTCCGCGCGGCCGTTCGCGATCCCGGTTGAAAGGTTCCGTTGGGTTGCAGTAGATAAGGGTTACGCAGATTGTAAATGACACGAGCACCAAATGCAGGCGTTTCATAATATGCTGCAACACCGAGATTATCCCGAGAAACTCCAGGTAAAACAAAAGGAATACCCTGTTCGTCTGCGCCGTCGATATCGGTAACGGAGTAGATAATATTCGTCCCAAAATACTTTAGAATACCGGGAAGAAAGTCGAGGTTTTGTTGAATGTTAAATTCATAACCCCGGACCGTTATCGTTTGAGGATTATTTTCGACAGCGGTGACGTTTACGAACAATGGTGCCGGAACGCCGTTAGCGGTCAGATTGTTTGGGTCGCCTTCAGTTCCAACGCAGCGATTTGAGGTATCACGGGTCAATGGACCAGTACCAAAATCAGCACCGCCGGCGAAGATACCGCTTGCCGGGCAAAGAATATTCGGATCGGTGGTCGGACGGATAAACCCGCTGATACGCTTTATATAAAAGTTGGCCGCGACAACCGATCCGCGACGATTATACCATTCAAGGCCGATATCAAGCGAGTCCGCCGTAAACGGTTCGATATTATTTGCGCCAAGTGTTACATTAAAGTTTGTTGCCGAATCAGTTTCAGTCCGAGTTGCCGCCGAAACGGGGTTGTTTTCCTTTACTTGCGGACGAACATAGGTTCTATATCCCCCGACGCGGAATAACAGCTTATCGGTCAAATCAAACGCAAATAGGAATGACGGAAGGAAGTATCCGTAATTGTCCCGATATTCCCGCGTCGGAAATGTTAGTACATTTCGCGTCGTCGTTGTTGGGGTAGTTGACGGGGGTACAGGCGGCAAGACCACGCGGTCGACAGTTGAAACTCGCTCTAATGCCGAGATTGCAACTTGCGTGCGTTCGTAGCGAAGGCCAATGTTTCCTCGTATCCCGATACCAAAGATACTCGAATTTAACTTCGACTCAAAATATACCGCGTCGACCGTTGAAACATAGTTAAAGTTATTCAGAGCAAACAATGCGTTCGCTCGATTGTTGACAAACCCCATCGGGGTTAGCTCTTGTGGTCCGGAATTTGTTACCGGATCAACCGCTAACAGATTTGCTGGATTAGGGCGTAACGAGTCGAGCGCATATTGAAAATTAGTAGTTTGCCAATTCGGCCCTGGGAACACAACCTGACCGCCAAAAAAATCGTTGGCGTAACGGCTGGTCTGCAAGATAGCAGGATCTTGAAACCGAGCAGCGTCCTCCGCACTGATGACATTGTTGGCATTGGCAAAACCGGCGGCGCCATTTGAGAAAAAGACCGAATTATAGCGATAACGGTCGCGGACATACCCTAGTTGGATACTGGAAATAGGACCCCATTTTACGAACCGCTCGAACTCCTGGCTTATGAAGTCGGCACGCACATCGGCAGTGGCAAAGAAGCCCAGAAGCTGCATCCGCTCGTTAGTGCCATTAACCTGTTGAATGTCCTCCGGGTTAGCCGGATTGACATTACGAAGCGGTCCGGACAGTAATCGTACCGGTGCCGCTGGTGTTACGGAATAGCTGAAATCCTGAACTCGCCCACCGCCCAAGTCGATGGTAGACCTAACACCATTGCCCAGCGGATTGGCGCGGGTCACGTTAACTGGGTTGGACAGCCGACTGATGAACAGCTGGGTTGAAAGCGAACGAGACGTCGAAGCCGTATAACTGCTTGTTATCCGCCAATCTTTATTTTTCCATTCTAGACTGCCATTTATTCCGTATGCGTTTGATTCGCCAGTTTCGAGACGATTACTTGTATTGATGACGGTGTTGATTGCCGAATATCGATCCACGTAAGCCCGGCCATCGCCTACCTGAAAGATGGTCGAGGCATCGAGTTGGATGACGTTCTGGTTCCCATTGCCGTTTGAAACGCTGTAGTTTTCGAGCGTGCTCTGATCGAGCGTGCGTTGAGTGAAGAAACCAATAACGTTGGCGCGCAGTTCAGGCGTAATTTGCCATTCCGCGCCCGCAGTACCCGACAGCAGCGAGCCGACGGTCTGCCGGACGTTGAAGCGAACGTTGTTTGGATAGTACAGCCCCTTGGTCGATTGCTGCCCGGTACCGAGGTTCAGAACACGGGGATCAGCAGTGGGCCCGTTAAGGATCGCGTTGGTAAATGCCCCCGCCCCGGTACCCAATGCGGGACGATAGGTAAGGCAAACATTTGGCGGTTCGCCGGGCGCTGCGACCGGGCAGGTCAGGATGTTTGGCTGAGCGGGGTTGAGCGCAACCGCTCGGGCGAAAAAGCCCGCAAACTGAGCCGCTGAGAACGGATTGGCTTGAACGCCTGCCAGACGCCCGGTGGCGGGGTCGTTAGCACGATCACCAGTTGAGGAGACAATCGACGCCGGATCAAATAGCGGTGCCGCACCCAGCGTCAATGGGAGATAGGAGGACTGCAACGAGTCGCGTCGGAAGTTTTCCTCGCGATAGGCAATCACCCCGAAAACCGCGAAGTTATCCGCCAACTTCTTATTGTAGCTCGCCGTGACGCCGGGCGCGACGGTTTGACCGAGCGCATTATATTCTTGATAAAATCGGATGGATCCGCCTTGGCGCCGCGAAAGCGCAGGACCGATCCGCAAATCAATGTTGCCGGCAAGCCCACCTGCTGGCTGTTCGGCAAGCGGCGATTTGATAACAGTGAACGCTGTAAAAAGATCGGAGCTAAATGCGCCCAGAAAAACGCCGCCGCCATTGATGGGATCGGTCGGCGCCGCGAATGACGCCCCGTTCAGGGTGACTTTCGCAAATGATGACGGCAGACCACGAACATTCACACTTGCGTTTCGTGATGAATCTTCACGATTGATTTGAATGCCTGGAATGCGGGTCAACGCTTCGCCGACGTTCAGGTCGGGAAAGCGGTCCAACCCTTCGGCCGAAACAGTATCAGAAAATTCGACCCTTACACGCTTGGTTCGCAACGCGTCATCATAGGCGGACCGAAAGCCCCTCACGACGACATCCGCATCCTGAGTATTTTTTGCCTGGTTCGCTTTATCGTCGATCGCGACGGGTGGAGCATCTGGCCCAGCATCCGAAGCTTGGGGGGTTGATGATTTAGGTGCCACGGTGACGGGAGTTTGAGCATCGGGCTTGTTGCTTTGGCCAACCATGACAGACTCGGTCAAAGCCCGTGCGTCAGCGGCGGCGGGTGTGCCCAATGCCAGTACAACCGCTGCACCACTAACCGATGAGCGCAGGCCAATACGCGCCAAATGACAGTTGCTCACCATCGCCAAACTCCTCCCCTTTGCTTGCCGTGCCGAGTCGCACTGGCTATTCAGGAAATCATGGCATATCTCTAAATAACACGCTATCCCATATATGGGACTCAAAGTGGTGAGCGCGTGCAGGCTGTCCATTGGGGTGAGGTGGTCGCACTATCGACGGCCTTGCAGCGCAGCACTCTTGCCATTATCTTGATTTAACGGCCCAGTTTATGAGTGAGTGCACAAACATCGACGGTTTGGGCGCAGTGCGAAATAGTCCAAATGCTCCGACCGTCTCGTTTTCATGCTGGCTCTCGGCAAAATCTAGTCGGAGGGAGGTTCAAGGATTGCCGTGCTACGGATCCGTTTTGGGTTGCGATGGGGGCGCGTTGCGCGGTACCGACAAGCTCCCTCCTTGGGCACAGAGCCGAAACATCATTTTGGTAGCCAGGCGGAGAGGAATGCGACGCCTGTTGCATAAGGGCGGCGAATGTATGTTCGCGACAGGCTCCGATATTGGCAAAACGCCTGGTGGATGAAAGTCAACCAGCCGACAAGGCGTCAATTTGACCTGCGTCAGTTGCGACCAAGGCGTCACCAACCATTTCAACTAACCGGGCACCATAACGAGCACCAGCCTCCAGCGCTTCCCCAAGAGTTTGGCCTTTAACCCAACTAGCAACGAAACCGCCGTTGAATGCATCGCCAGCGCCGACCGGATCAACTGAGCGCACGGGCAGCGCTGGCGCATGGAGTAGCATGCCGGACTCGTCCCGAATATAGGCACCTCTAGCCCCGCATTTCAGAACGCACAGCCGCACCCCAGCCTGGCTTGCAGAATTGAACACCTCTTCCGGATCGTCGGTGCCAAACAGCAATTGCGCTTCCTCATCGCCGAGCAGCAGCAGGTCCAGACCAGCGAGCATTGGCAGCATCGTTTCACGAGCTACGTCCCGCGACCATAGGCTTGAGCGGTAATTGGGATCGAATGACACTGGGACGCCGTGCTCAGCCGCCCAGGCGCGAATGCGACGAATCGCCGCCTGCGGGCCGACGCCCAGCGCGGCGGTGATCCCGGTGAGATGAATCAGCGCGGCGGGTCCCGCATCCCCCGGCCAGTCTTCAGGGCAGAGGCCGACGCCGGCTGCGCTACTTCGATAGTAATATGGTCGGCGGGCACCATCCAGCAGCCATTCGCGAAGATACAGACCAGTAGGGCGCTTTGAATCGCGGACCGCATGGCGCGTTTCCACACCGCTACGCGCCAAAGTGTCAAGAACCCGCGCGCCCATTGCATCGTCACCAACGCGACCGATCCAGCTCACCGGCACTCTTTCGTTCGCTAACACAAGAGCAAAGTTAACTTCGGCACCGCCGACCACCATCTTGAACGTATCAGCCTCATCAATCGGCACCGGCCCGGTCGGGAGCACGGACACCAGCCCCTCGCCGAATGTCAACACAG
This sequence comes from Sphingomonas sp. UBA4766, assembly GCA_002403415.1. Taxonomy (GTDB): domain Bacteria; phylum Pseudomonadota; class Alphaproteobacteria; order Sphingomonadales; family Sphingomonadaceae; genus Sphingomonas. Next base: position 52,222 of record DHHS01000033.1, read on the forward strand.
GAGATCGTCGCGAGTACATGAGCCTATCCTACGTAAGAGTGACGTGACCCTCAGCTATTCTCCAGCTGGGATTAGAGCCGGGCGGTTGTTTTGCCCATGAGCGCGGTTGAAGCAATGGGCTGCGTAGCGGAGCCCGTAGCGCGTAGCGGCACCACATTCGCCTTGCCGTTTTTCGCTCGGTCGCCCGGAACTGTCCAGACCTTCGCCTTGAAATCGAACTCGTCGCACGCGGCATCGAGCACCTCGCCCCGGCGCTGAGCCGTAAGGACACCCCACAACGCCCTGAAACGAGGAGCGGGGCCTTGGTTTGAGGCATAGTGCGTTCATAACATTTACTTTTTAAAACAGATAGGTATGCCGCAAAGCGATGGCGCAATCCGCTGCGGGCATTTCGTTACTAGCGCCATGCTAGTGACCTGCCCCCCGCTGGCTCCCTCGATTTGATGTAGAGTCTGCCCCACGCGCAGGAGCAGATGAATGAGGAAGAGTCGTTTTACCGAGGAGCAGATCATCGGCATGATCAAGGAGCAGGAGGCTGGGCTGCCGACTGCGGAGGTTTGCCGCAAGCACGGGTTGAGCCCTGCGACCTTCTACAAGCTGAAGGCCAAGTATGGCGGCCTGGAGGTATCGGAAGCGCGGCGCCTGCGACTCCTCGAGGAGGAGAACAGCAAGCTCAAGCGGCTGCTGGCCGAATGGGTCGCTGCGCGACGAGCTGCTCAACGAGGAGCTGTTCGACAGCCTCGCCGATGCCCGACGTAAGCTGGCTGTCTGGCGCTACG
>DHHS01000169.1:0-305 GCA_002403415.1 Sphingomonas sp. UBA4766
CGCGGGCGGGCCTGCGCGATCCGGCGGCGCTGGCGCGCGAGTGGCGCGGGCGCGATGTCGAGCTGCGCGCGGTGATCGACGGCGGGTTTGACCGCGCGGCGATTGACTATCGGTTACGCGCGGCGCGTATCGCCTTTGGCGGGGCAGAGGGTTTTGAGGACGTTCGTGCCGCCGGGTTAGCGCGGCTGGGGCGCGGCGCGATTGCCGTGCCCGTCAGCCTGACCGTCGCGCGCATGACCGGTCCCGAGCCGCTCATTACCGGCATTTTTGCCCACTTTGCCGCGTCCGGCACGTTAAGCGTGTCC